>JBCCRZ010000629.1:0-4010 GCA_039200855.1 Cyanobacteria bacterium P01_D01_bin.44
GTAACTACTCAGGCTTAAAAAAATAGAGATTTTTTCAAGATTATCAAAGTCCTTCAGTACCATAACTTCAATTCCCTCATAGGAAACCTGCGTTGAGCGAGAAAAAGCTACCCATCGAGCTAAGCGAAGCAGAGATTCGTGCAGTGTATGCACAGGGCGAAGAGGCCGTAGTGAAGTTGGTGAGGATGCTAATGAAGCAACTGAGCCAGTTGGAGACTCGGGTGGAGAAATTGGAAGGACGATTGAGCAAAAACAGTCGTAACAGTAGTAAACCGCCGTCTGGAGATGGTTTTGGCAAACGCACTAAAAGTCAACGCGTCAAAAGTGACAAGCCCTCTGGGGGCCAACCCGGCCATCCAGGTAGCACACTGAAGTGGAGCACCGAAGTGGATTGTGTGGAGACGCATCCGGTGAGTGATTGTGTAGGCTGTGGAGTCTCCTTGAGTGATGTTCCCGTTGAAGCGATATTGCAACGTCAAGTCTTCGATATTCCACCGATTGCGCTCAGGGTGAAGGAGCATCAGTTAGAGGTGAAATGTTGCCCTCAGTGTGGTCAGCAGAACCAGGGCATTTTTCCAGGCGAGGCCAGCAATGTGGTGCAGTATGGCCCCAGACTCAAAGCGATGATGGTGTATCTGATGGAAGCCCAACACTTACCATCAGGGCGCAGTTGCCAAGTGTTGAGTGACCTACTGGGGGTGCAGGTTTCAGAAGGGACGCTATACACTGCACGGGCACAATGCTTTGAGCATTTAGAGTCGATAGAGCAGGCGGTTCAAGCAGCGCTGGTGACCTCGCCAGTGGCGCACTTTGATGAAACCGGAATGCGGGTCAATGGCCAACTTTGGTGGCTGCATGTGGCGTCTACCCACGGGTTGACCTACTACTTCGTCCATCCCAAGCGAGGGCAAGCTGCGATGGATGAGATGGCGATTTTGCCAGGGTTTGCAGGCAAGGCGGTTCATGATGGCTGGAAAAGCTATGCAGGCTATGAGTGTGAGCATTTTCTGTGTAATGCGCATCACTTGCGCGAATTGCAATTTATCTTAGAGCGCTATGGGCAAGGGTGGGCCTATCAGATGAGCCTGTTGCTGGTGACAATTCTTCGCCAGGTTCAGGCACTCAAAGCCCAGGGACAGAGTAGTTTAGACCCTGAGCACCTGAAAGCTTTTGAAGCCCGGTATGCAGCCATTTTGGCGCAAGGGTTTGCGGCTAACCCGATACCAGAACCGCCACCCGATGCCCCCAAAAAGCGGGGACGTCCGAAGCGATCACCTCCTTACAACCTATTAGAACGGCTACGGTCCCAACAAGCCTCAGTCCTCGGCTTCATGGTTGACTTTGAGGTGCCCTTTGATAACAATCAAGCTGAACGAGACCTGCGCATGATGAAACTCAAGCAGAAAATTTCTGGTTGCTTCCGTTCTGAAGACGGGGCTGGCATGTTTTGTCGCATTCGCGGTTATCTATCGACCTTGCGAAAGCAAGAGCACAATATTTTCGAGGCTCTCATTGGTCTTTTTTCGGGTAATCCCCAACCTCTCATCCCTCAGCCTGAGTAGTTACGAGGTTTTGTCTGTCGTTAGAAGTCGGACTTTATGATTTCTAGGTGGGTGGATTTTAGAGAACTTTGCAACTCGAGGCTCAGACGATTTTGACGATTTTGAAGTCAGAGCCTCGAGCGAGAACTGTCTTACTGCGCTAGTTCGGGGTTATCAAGTTGCTCTAGTAATTGCTCATGGCCTTTACTGACACCTTTGCTAGAGTCGTGAGTATCTAACTGCTCTAGCCGTCGTGCTTGAATAGAATCTTTTTGGCCGCCTGCAACTTCGCTAAGCTGTTCTTCTGCAATTTGTTCTTCTGGCTGTGCTGCTGCCGGTTGACTTTTCATGGACTCTTCCATATTGATCGATCCTTGATCATGAGACATCTATGATCCTAATCTATCGTCTCTCTTAATGAGTGAAGTTAAGAATTGATAAGAATTTGCTGTGAGCCCAGAACTCGGATAAATAAAGCCCATGCTGAGAAAGCTACCCCCCCTTCTTCCAGAGAATTACAGAATCAGGGTTTTGACCGTCTAGAGCCTTTTAGCAATCCATTACCTAATAGGGTAAAACCGGTTTTGAGAGGGATAGGTCTTGATAGCGATAAACTGTAATTTGGTTACCCATTTCTGACAATTGCCGATGGCTCGCGTATCGTCTCTGCCAACTAACCCTCTAATTGAACATATGGTGACAGAGTCGGATGCATTGGGCTATGTGAACCAGTGTTGGTGGGTTTCAGTCATTTTATTAGCAAGCTATGCCTGGGCCATCCAAGGCGGGATGCCTATCGCTGGGTTGATGCTGGTGGTTATCCTCGCCTTACCTCGCTGGATTATCAGCGTCCATGAACTGCTCCATATTTATGATCCTGCACAGCTCAATCGATTGATTTGCTTGCTAGGCTCAAGCCCGATACCGCTGTCGCCGTTAACGCTTGGCTATAGCGAGATCCGAGCAATACACCTGGCCCATCATCGAACCCCGGCCACCGATGCCGACCCGGATATTTACCATATTCGAGGATCAGGCTGGTGGGTGTTTTTGAATGCGATGACGACTCACGAGCAAGATACCATTCGCTGGATTTTGACCCACGGGCTTAGCCTTTCTTTAGCCATCGAACTGATGATCAAGTGGGTTTTGTTGGGCACGCTTGCCTGGTTCGGCGGTACAACATTTTTGTGGTTTTGGTTCACGCTTCGCTGGGTCTATGGGGTCTCCGATTTTATCTTTTTTCGCTGCGTACACCATCAAAACGGGGAGTATGGCAACTTTGCCCTGTCATTGCCCCCTGTCGTCATCCACCTGGGTGAATGGGTGTTTGGCAAAACAGTGGTGCATGCCACTCTAAATCATGATTTACATCATCAGTATCCTGGCTTGGCAGCTCACAGTTTATCCCTGGCGAGAGAGCAACAAGTTAGGTGTGAGGCAGATTAATCGGGAGCTGCGTCGGAGTGTTGCCACATGTAGAGGGCGAGATATGATCGATGGGGTGCAAAGCGGGCGGCGGTGCGGGTTGTCTTTCGCCTTGCACTGGTCAGTCGTTTGAGGTTTTTACGGGCCGTGACGTCACCGTCTGGCCAGATATCAGGGTCACCAAAATAAAAGATACTCATCATGTCGGCGGTCCATTGGCCCACTCCCCAGAGGTTGGTCAAGCGTTTGGCGCGATCGCAACCCTCCAGGCCCCCCAACTCTTCTGCATCGAGCTGCCCTGCGAGTGCGGCCAAGGCCACAGTCCGCATCGCCTTAGCCTTAGCTGCTGATAAACCACAGGCCCGTAAGGCGTCTGGATCGGCCTCTGCAAAATGTTTGATCAAGGACCGATCACCGACACTCTCAACAACCCGGCCCCAGATGCTGGCAGCGGCTTTTATGGACAGCTGTTGGCCTGCGATCGCACGGCACAACCGCTCTGGGAAAGGGGAATCTTGGCGAGGGGCCAACTCAATGGGGCCGGTGGTTGCGATCGCATCCGCCAGCGCCGGGCTCAACTCCCCCGCAATATCCATAAACCGTGAATGGATCGCTTTCGACATCATTACAGCATGACTTTTGTGAGCCGTCTATCTTTCCTAAAACACCCTCATGGTACTGCCAATCACGCTTACAGGGAGGACTGCAAACATCAGCACTAACCCGTGATAAGTCAGTCCCATCGTGCCATCACCCGCTTCATTATTCCGTAGCATCCCAGAAAAAACTGTCCTAGTCTTCCCGAGTTCTTCACACTTGTCGATCATTCTTTTTGGAACACTCACGCCTTTGTTAAGTCTGAAATCACCTGTTGTTAGCAGCCACCGCCCCGTCGATCTAAGTCATTGATCGGGGCAGCGGCTGCCAAATTCGCTTCGAAAAATGCGATTGCTGATTTAGGGGATGAACCGGTCTATAGCCATTGCTATTTAACGGACTCTCACAGCTAAAGTCATCTCGGGGATCAGCAATGCCAAAAAA
>JBCCRZ010000630.1:0-4007 GCA_039200855.1 Cyanobacteria bacterium P01_D01_bin.44
AGAGCGGGGGATTACCATTCAGTCTGCTGCGACCTCCTGCTTTTGGAAAGATCACCAGCTCAATATTATTGACACCCCTGGCCACGTTGATTTCACCATTGAGGTGTATCGCTCCCTCAAGGTGCTTGACGGCGGGGTTGGTGTTTTCTGCGGGTCTGGTGGGGTGGAGCCTCAGTCAGAAACCAACTGGCGCTATGCTAACGAGTCAAAGGTGGCGCGGATTATCTACGTCAATAAGCTCGACCGGATGGGCGCGGACTTTTACCGCGTTGTCAAACAGGTTGATGAAGTGCTTGCGGCTAAGCCTCTGGTGATGGTGCTGCCCATTGGCACTGAGGAAGACTTCGTTGGGGTGGTTGACCTACTCACCCGCAAGGCCTGGATTTGGGATGACTCTGGCGACCCGATGAACTACGAGCTCAAGGACGTGCCCGCTGATATGGCGGATGACGTTGAGACCTATCGTGAAATGCTCGTCGAAATGGCGGTCGAGCAGGATGACGAGATCATGGAAAAGTATCTCGAAGGCGAAGAAATCGACATTGATACCCTCAAACAGTGCATTCGCAAGGGGACCCGTGAGCTGGTGTTTTTCCCGACCTACTGTGGCTCTTCTTTTAAGAACAAGGGTGTACAGCTGGTGCTGGATGCAGTGGTTGACTATCTGCCCAACCCCACCGAGGTGAAGCCTCAGCCCGAAGTTGACCTGGAGGGTAACGAAACCGGTGAATATGCCATCGTTGACCCTGATGCACCTTTGCGGGCGCTGGCGTTCAAGATCATGGATGATCGGTTTGGGGCGCTGACCTTTACCCGTCTGTACTCCGGCAAAATCACCAAGGGTGACACCGTGCTCAATACGGCCACCGGCAAGACCGAGCGGATCGGTCGTCTGGTGGAGATGCACGCTGACTCTCGCGAAGAGCTGACTGAGGCCCAGGCGGGTGACATCGTCGCCATCGTGGGGATGAAAAATGTGCAGACGGGGCATACCCTCTGCGATCCGAAGCAGCCGGCTACCCTGGAACCGATGGTCTTCCCCGATCCGGTGATTTCGATTGCGGTGACGCCAAAGCAGAAGGGTGGGTCTGAGAAGATGGGCATGGCCTTGACCAAGATGGTACAAGAGGATCCGTCTTTCCAGGTGATGACCGACGAAGAGAGCGGTGAGGTCATCATGAAAGGGATGGGTGAACTGCACCTGGAGATTAAGGTAGACATCCTCAAGCGCACCCACGGGGTTGAGGTCGAGGTGGGTAAGCCCCAGGTGGCCTACCGCGAAGCCATCACCAAGCGTCTCGAAGATAGCTATACCCACAAGAAGCAGTCTGGTGGGTCGGGTCAGTATGGCAAGATTGACTACGTTATCGAGCCGGGTGAGCCGGGCAGTGGCTTTGAGTTTGAGTCGAAGGTAACCGGCGGTAACGTGCCTCGGGAGTTTTGGCCTGCGGTGCAGAAGGGCTTTTCGACCAGCATTGAGAAAGGTACCCTGGCTGGGTTCCCGGTGGTTGATTTTAAGGTCACCCTCATGGATGGCGCTTACCACCCGGTTGACTCGTCTGCGATCGCATTCGAAATCGCCGCTAAATCTGCCTATCGTCAGTCCTTTCCCAAGGCTAAGCCCCAGCTGCTTGAGCCGATTATGAATGTCGATGCCTTCACCCCAGACGACTACATGGGGGATGTCATCGGTGACCTCAACCGTCGTCGCGGCATGATCAAGTCCCAAGAAAACGGCCCTACAGGTGCCCGCATCAAGGCAGATGTGCCCCTGAGCGAAATGTTTGGCTATATCGGCGACCTGCGCACCATGACCTCTGGTCGGGGGCAGTTCTCGATGTCCTTCTCGCACTATGCCCCCTGCCCTAATAATGTGGCAGAAGAGGTGATCAAAGAAGCCAAAGAGCGTCAGGCCGCAGCGGTTTAGCGGGCAGCCAGACACCCGGTTTCTCGTCTAAGCCTGAAGTCGCAGACGGCACTTAACCAGCAACCGGGTTTCTAACCTCCTTCAGCATTTTGAGATTGAATCCCTTATTCCCCCTGACCGGTCTATTGCAGGTCAGGGGGTTTCATTTTCAGGGAAAATCATTTATTTTTATCTACTATGGCGTCTAATGCTCTGCCAATCGAAGTCATGTTGGCCCAGTCTACCCTGGGGCATTTATATCTGGACTGGCAGCCGCAGCCGGGGGCGTATCTGGAGCTAGATGGGCAGACTTATCTGGTTTTAGAACGTCGGCATCGCTACTGTCTGAAGTTGGGAAAATATCAGCTCTACAAGATTGCCCTACAGGTACAAAAGGTTCATGCTCCAACGGATAAAAGTTTGCTAGAGGGACGCTGGGTCATTGGTGATATTAGCTGTATTCACAATGCCCGGTCTGAGCTGCTGCGCTGTGCGATTAATCCCTGTGGGCCATGTGAAGGCTGTAAGCATTATGAATCGCACATGACATCTTGATCTTGGCCAGGGACTTACTGTTCCGAAAAAACGCCTATGAAGCTCCAATCCGCCAAGAAGATATCAGCTTAACGAGCTTTTTCTCCATCGAGACCCACTCTTCAAAGTTAGATGTGCTAAATCCACCGGTCTGATAAGGATATTGAAGTGTTCCAATGCTTGTCTTAACGAAACTTACACAACCACCATGGCATGAAGCAAATCGGATTAGATTGTTGCTCTCGTCTATTTGAAAATAGCTTTTATTAGAACTGTTTAAAGACGCAATGTAAGATCGCAACCCATTGAAAGATTTTACTTGATATTTATCGGCTTCTGCCGTCATCTGGATTTGATCATCGACGTTAGAAAATACATCTGAATTGTCGAAAAAGTAGGACATATTAAAAGACTCGACTGAAATAAGTCTCTGGGAGAGGATCACTATGGACGTTCTGCAATCTTCGGGATGGGTGCTGTACTTTCCTTGAAAGGTTTCCAAGCAGAGGTCGATTCTGACCGCAGAATCAGGACTGGGTTGATTGCTTTGTATTCCAGTAAATTCGCGAGGGATGCGGTAGGGAACATTGCCAACATGCTGGACAAAATAGGCTGGCACTGGCTTAACCAGTAGCATAGTAGCTACTACGCCTAGGCCGAGCATTGCATAAGTTCTGAAAATTGCTTGGTTCATAGCTTTGGCAGAAAGCCGCTTCCGAGCAAGCGAAAGGCATACAGCTAGTAGCAAAGATGCTAGCAATATAATTGGGTAAATAGTTGTTATGGCTACAATATAAGGCGCTGTACGGGAATTGGGATGATAATGGGCTCCTACTGCCAAGGCAATGAGGTAAGTTGAGAGTAATATCAAAATCACAAATATGAGCCAGCTGATACGTAGCAAGTTATTTTTCAAATGTGTCTGCTGAGTCGGTTGCATGCTAAGGAATGAAGGGGCACTGAGCCTTCTTAATGAAGAACTTACTATCACTTCGTAGCATGCTTAAAAGATCTTTTTGCTTAAATGTGGACACTCCTGAATATGCACACACTGAAGAGATAGGGATATCCTTATTTTTCTAAATGTAAATTATATTCACAACAACATATCGAGGAGCTCATGATAAAAAATCACTCACTCATCAATGATTGAGTCATGACGATATCCTAAATATCAACATCTGATTGCCGCCTTTTTGAAACTCGTAGGGTACCTCCAAAATCTCTGAGCCATAGCCAAGCTGCGCGGCTGTTGCCTGTACAACCGTTAGCCAGGGAGACGGCTCACCTGAGACAGTCAAGAGCGGAAAAATCCTGACTTCGCGGGCGACGCGACACAGTTCTTGGATGGCTTGAATGTGAAAGGGTTCGCCTAGCTGGGTGGCATACATGAGCAGAAAGTGGCTGCTCAGGGCCAGGTCAAAGTAGTTGTCCTCAAAGGGGAGTTGGAGAACACTTGCCACACGATAGCGACCGGCTGCTTTGCCCGCTGAGAAATCTAGTAGAAACTGTTGCATAGCGGCCATGCGGACTTTGCCCAGGTGCTCGGGGGAGGTAATGTCTCGCC
>JBCCRZ010000631.1:0-3987 GCA_039200855.1 Cyanobacteria bacterium P01_D01_bin.44
ACCGATTGCCGATCAATTGCCGACTGACCCGATGGCAAAGGTGGTGTTTGTGCCCCATCGCAGTCTCTTTTTGGTCCCGTTTGCAGCCCTGAAAAACACCCAGGGGCGCTATTTGATCGAAGACCATACGATTGCGATCGCGCCCTCCCTCCAAACCCTGGACCTGCTCCAGCAGCGTTCGCCCTCTGCCTCCTCAGACTTCAGACCCGCTGTGATCGTCGGTAATCCCCAGATGCCAAAGTTGCCTCCCAAATTGGGTCAGCAGCCACAACAGCTGACGGCCCTACCGGGCGCTGAGGCAGAGGCGGTTGCGATCGCGCCCTTGCTCAATGCTCAACCTTTGATTGGGGCCGCCGCCACCGAAACCGCCGTGCGGGCCCAGCTCACCCAGGCTAAGACAATCCACCTGGCGACCCACGGTTTTTTTGATGACCAACAGGGCCTGCAAAGTGCGATCGCCTTGACCCCAGCCACCGATGAAGCTATCACCGAACTCAATCTTGCCGATAGCGCCCCTGATGATGGCCTGCTGACCGCTCAGGAAGTCCTGGACCTGACTTTACAAGCAGATTTAGTGGTCCTCAGCGCCTGCAACACCGGGCGCGGCAAAATTACCGGTGATGGTGTAGTGGGGCTATCCCGTTCATTTTTAGGCGCTGGGGCAAATAGTCTGGTGGCGTCGCTGTGGTCAGTGCCCGACCGCTCAACGGCCTTCTTGATGTCCGCTTTTTACCAAAATTTGCAAACTAATCCCGATAAGGCTCAAGCCCTGCGTCAGGCTATGTTGGCCACCCAAGCGCAATATCCCAACCCCCGAGACTGGGCTGCCTTTGTGCTGATCGGGCAGTAAGTTTAGGTTGCCCCGTTTAATTTGCAGAGACTAAAGCCCCCTTAAGCCTCCTGTGATACCTATCACTAGAGCTCCTCAGCGTTCCTCATAGATCCCTTAATGACGTCTCAGATTGCCATCAGAGGCCTCTTAGATAGCCCTGCGATATTAGGACTTAACAAAGCGTAAATCCTAATTTACCAAGGAGCTATCACCATGAAAAAATCACTCACCACTCTCTTAATTGCAGGCTTAGCTACCGTTACCCTGGGCACCGCCCAGCCTGCATCAGCTCAGCTACTTGAGGATATCGGCATCGGTGCAGGGTCTGGCATCGTCACAGGGACCATTCTCGGCGATGATGCGGGTCTGGATGATGCCGTTAACGGGGCTGCGGCTGGGGCTGCGGTAAACGCGGCCAATGGCGATGACGAGTCTCGCGATCTGGTGCGAGATGTCGCGGTGGGCGCAGGCACCAGCGGCGTGGTTGGCATTGTCACCAACGATGACTCGTTTCTTGAGAATGCGCTCCAGGGGGCGGCTGCCGGGGCGCTGATCAATCTCTTTGACTAGGCAACCTGATCAATCTGCATTTTATCCAGGGGCAGAAAGGGTAAAAAGTGAAAAATGTTAAAATAGAATCAAAGGTCTCTAGGTAGCTCTGGGACCTTGAATGGGCAACCGGGCAACGCAACGCAACTCCCATTTACAAGGAAAGGAGCTCTCAGGATGAAGAAACTATTCACAACCCTTTTAATGACAGGACTGGCCGCTGGTACGTTAGGGGTCACCCTGGCGACACCGGCCTCGGCGGATGACTTACTTGAGGATATCGGCATCGGTGCAGGCACCGGCGTCGTCACTGGCATCTTTCTCGGTGATGATGTGGGCGCTGATGATGCGGTTAACGGCGCAGCTGCCGGGGCGGCGGTGAATGTCGCCAACGGTGACGACGAGTCCCGTGATTTAGTGCGCGATGTCGCCGTGGGTGCGGGCACCAGTGGCGTCGTCGGCATTGTCACCAACGATGACTCGTTCATCGAAAATGCTGCTCAAGGGGCAGCCACTGGCGCGGTGATCCATATCTTGAGAAACTAGGGCCCCTCGCTCAGCGTTTGAGTGGTCATTAGCTGAGTGAGATGGCATAGCCTTAACGGGTCAGATCGCACCGTTGTATTGTCCCTCGACTTGAGACAGGGATAATTCGGCGGTGCGATCGCATTTAGTCTACAACCAGGTTAGATAATCGCTATGACACCCTAAAAACAGGCATAGTGACCTAAAGAATACTCCGGAAGTTTGGGGGCAATTTCGTAGTCTTTAGTACGCCATACTTGAGCACTGCGCTTGATTTGCACACCACCGTCATCAATCCTTTAGAGTTCGGAGTTAACCCTATGAAAATACGTCACCTGATCGGTATCGTCCTATTCTCTGCTACTGTGGCAGGCGGGTTACTGTCAATGTCGCTCCCGACTCAGCTAGAGGATACCCAGACCGTCTCATTTAGAGACTATTATGACGACGCCTGCGACCCAAACTTCCCTTCTGACTGCAGTCCTTCTTAGTAGCAACCCCCAAAATGACCGTCTGTTGTAAATTTTGTTGAGTGCCAGCAGACATTAACTGCCGGAAGAGATTGCTTTGTCAAGATAACCTCTGCAAAATTTCTTGACTTCCTTGATGTCATTTGAAAATTCTTGTTCATCTGGGCTGAGTTCTCCTTGGCTGTCCGTGGCCTGGTCTGCTAAGTAAGTCTGTGCAGACGCGCATCCCATTTTAATAAGCGTTTGCAAAATAACACGACGTTCATTAGACGCCGTGATTGCCAAATCAGGCAAATTCCAAAGTCGCCACAGCAGCACATCATTATCAAAACTGGCCGAGGCGAGAGTCTCTCCTCCCTCAGGGCCAAATGCCACACTCGACACCTCTCGATTGTGACGATCAAGCACCGAGATCAAATCGCCGTGGATGGTCCAGAGACGCACCGTGCCATCGCGGCTAGAAGACACTAAGAACAAGCCATCTTGGCTAAAGTCCACCTGTGTTACGGTGTCAGCATGACCCCTCAGGGTTTTGAGCGCGTTTCCGGTCAGATCCCAGAGGATAATTTTGCCATCTTCTCCCCCTGAGGCAATGATGGGTTTTTCCGTTGGACTCACGGAGATCGTTAGAATGTCGCCACTGTGGTGATTTTGTGAAAATTCGAGGGCGCGCGCTGGCAAGCTATTGGGATTACCCCTATCGGGCATCGGCCAGAGCGTGATTAAACCACTGGGCTCACCGCCAGCCCCCTGGCCTCGCGGGGGTTGTGCAAGGGTGCTAGTGATTAAAAACCGCTGATCTGCACTAAAGCTGACACCAGTTACATCCGCTGGGTGTTGTAACGTCAAATATCGATAGAGCTGATCGCCCTCATCTACCCGCCGCCAAAGCTTGAGGGTGCTATCAGCGCCTGCGGAGGCTAGCCACCGCCCATCAGGGCTAAAGCTTAAATCAGTCACCCCCTGCTCAACGGAGGTTGACTTGGCAACGGGATGCGCATCTTCTAACTTTTGGACCGGCTCGTGGGTCTTGACATCTGGCTTCCAAATTTGGATTTGACCGTTGTCACCCCCAGCCGCGAGTAAATCTCCATTGGGGTTATAATCCAGCGCCAGCACATCTGTGCCTCTTTCATACTCAAGGTGCGATCGCAACGTGCCATCTCGCCGCCATAGTCGAATCGTACTCAAGCCGCTAGAAGCCACCATTACACCATCGGGTCGAAACACCACATCAAAAACCCGATTGTTATGGGGCAGCGGCTGCACAGGGCTATCCATATTCCATAGCCGAATATTGCCGTCAATGCTGGCCGAGGCCAGGATATGGTTAGAAGAAATCAGGGGGTGATTTGAATAAACACTGGTATCTGAAGTGGTACCCGAAGACAATGCCTGAGGTGAAAAGGCCAGGCTCAAGATCTCATCCTCGTGACCTTCCAACGTATCTACAAGCGTCCCCTTGTCCCGCAGCCATAGGCGGATAAGACCATCAGCGCCCCCCGTCGCCAGCATATCGTCTCTAGGGCTAAAGCTAACCCGATAGACCCCTTTTCTGTGACCTCTTAAAGTATGGGTTAACGTGGGCTCTTGCTGAGGCGTGATTTTCCA
>JBCCRZ010000632.1:0-3987 GCA_039200855.1 Cyanobacteria bacterium P01_D01_bin.44
ATCCTTCAGCACCATCCGCTCTAGCCCTCAAAACAACTCTCTTGTCGAGGAACTTAGCCGCCTAACGGTTCAAATCAGCGGCAGCAGACAATCCCAAAACAGATCAGTAGATTTCATCCATCCGCTGCATTTGAATTGTTAGCTCTCTGGAAGCCAGTTCTCTGCCAAGACGACTTCTAGAGAGTATGGGCACACCTTTGGAAATGTCGAAAT
This sequence comes from Cyanobacteria bacterium P01_D01_bin.44, assembly GCA_039200855.1. GTDB lineage: Bacteria > Cyanobacteriota > Cyanobacteriia > Phormidesmidales > Phormidesmidaceae > SIO4C1. The sequence continues at coordinate 214 of JBCCRZ010000632.1, forward strand.
TTTTATCCCCGTTTGCTTGGCAGCTTGACGACGGGCCCGTTGATAACTCCCTTCAAGTTGCTCTACCGGATAGCTCCCTAGACTAGGACTATCTTCAATCGTCAATTCGATCTGAGTACGCGCATCAGTTATGGAGTCAAGCCAACTATCTGAGCGGCGCTGAGGTTGATATTGCCATTTGAGCAGATGCAGTAAAAGACGAGTTAGCTGGCTAGCAATCCCTCGCCTTTCACTTTTTCCCAAATCTTCAACCTCTTCAATCAAATTTAATACATCGATTTCATGCCAACGACGCTCACGTAACAGTTGAGCTGTTTGGTTAATCCACGAACTAAAATCCGTTGAATATGTTTCGCTCATGTTAAATCTGACCTTTCGCAGTGTGCAGCACCTACTTACGAAGCCGCGCACCTCAATAATAGCGCCTAGACTCCTAACCTTTATTGGGAAGTGCAGATCCTCAAACTACTCCCTATCCCAATTAGGCGTCACTGCCGAAAACAGGCCGAAGGAATTGGCGCTCGAAACGCAATATGCATTCAGTTTCTTTTGCATACCTAAAAGCCTCCTGACACTCATGGTCGGATGCTGATTTGGCCCGGTACTCCTCGTAGGCCGAAAGCGAGGGAAAGCTGAACAGCGCTACAGCTAGATCGTTTGCACTTTCTTTGGGTAGAAAATACCCATGATGCATCCCCCCGAATTTTTCAACGAGCGGAATCCATAATCTGCCGTAGTGTTCAAACTCTGCAACTTTGGCTGGATCGATGGTGTATCTCAGATAGCAGGTGATCATTGGTGTTTCGCCCAGATATAACACTCAGCGCAAAAGTAGGGAAGTTATCTGCATTCACCATGGCCTCACCCAAGCCACCTCGTCTGATCGTTGGCAGACTCTACTCGCAGGTCTTGGCCTCAAAGTTACAGCTATAAATAAACGGCTCTTGCCAGCTCAGGGGAATTTCGAGCAAATCGCGAGTGCCCGTCACCCCCTGGATCATAAAAAACACCAGGGCAATGCAGTTGAGAATAATGTGAGCCCGCCGCCAGGATAAAGATTTGTAGATCTCAGGCAAAATTGCTACAGAAATAATCATCAGCGTAGCCGCTGCCATGCCGTAGTAGTAATGGGAAATCTGCCACTCATAGGTGCGGCGAAACACCCCATCTTGAGAGCCCAAGATCCACAGCCCTGCCGTTGTCAGCGCAGCAAACACGGCTCGCCATACCTTGGGACGTGCCTTGAAGAGAAAAACAAAAGAGGCAATGGTCAGCACAAACATCACCCCAATAAAGACCACCTTAAACGGCTCATTGGCTAACACATCAGCATTGACAATGTGCTTAATGATGGGATTTCCAATGCCTATGAGCGCCAATCCAACGACGGCTCCAGCCAGCCATTTGCCCAAATTGACGTGTTCTGTCCCAACCACAGGGGGAATTTTAGTTTTTTCCTTTGCTTTGGTTTTAAGGCGTCGCTGCCGCGTTTGCCAGGCAAAGTAGCTCACCATCCCAATGGCGGGAAACACAACTATTACCGCCAGGGCGGGATGCATTAGTCTCAACCAATCAGCGGTACCCATTGATTCTCCTTACAGATAGAACACTTAGACCATTGATGTTTTGGGTAAATTGACACCCAATTTTTATCGTACAGGCGTTGCAGGCAACACCTCTCAAACTTTACTGACCATAACAGGCTTGGTTTCAATTTTTCGATCAAAGACAACCCGAGGCATTAGCACGGTTTTAAAGATTAGCCAGAGTGACTGTAGCTCATTGGGGGCACAGCGACTGGTCCACTGGCCGGGGCGACAAAATAGCAGCTCTGTCAGCTTTCGTTCTTGAGCTAAACTGAGCCCCTCAAAGTTCACTTTTAAGGTCGGAAAACCGCCCTGTTTTTTGGATTCCACCACTTTACCTGGCAAGGTGATGCCCTCATCTAGCAGGGTTAGCTCAAGGTTTGAGGTGGGTAAATCAGCCAGATTGATGTTCCCAGGATTAGTCAGGGACATTTCAGCCCCTACCTCTGACATCATGTTGGTAAATCCCCATACGGTGCCCGCACCTTGAATATCAACTTTGGCAATCCGCTTTAAATCAAACCACTCATAGGGGCTGGGGCGCGGCGCATCGAGTAAAATCAGCAGGGCAATGCCCAACATCAGCAGGTTGTAAGCGCTCCAAATCCAACCCAGGCCCATTCCCTTCCAATGGGCTATGGGGTCTGCCATCATCACCAAACACTGGGCCAGGTTGATCCATAGGCTGAGGGCGGTCAACGCAAATACGAGCATCAAGGGCCATGCTAATTGCCAGTTAAACCGATAGCGATCGCTAGCGGTGCCTTTAGGGGTCACCTTAAAGCCTTTGCTAAAGGGGCGCAGCATCACCTGGATGACTGTGACCGCGAGCGGAAAGGCCAGTACCAGTGAATAGACATCCGAGAGCAAGGCCGATCGAGAGCGATAGTTGAGCCATGAAAAGACGCTCAGCTGCACCAGATAGAAGGGCAGAAAGAAATACATCAGCTCGGACTCAGTGGCCTGTAAGGGGATCACCTGCAAAAAAGAATAGGCCAGGGGCATGAGCAAGAATCCCACGCGGGCAATGCTGCTAAACCAGTGCAACAGGCCCTCAAAGTAGGCTAGCCTCTGGATGGGTTTGAGCCCACGAATGGTGAGGGGGTTGGATTTGATAAAAAAGGCCTGGAGTGTGCCCTGCTCCCACCGCACCCGCTGAATGGCGTGGGCACCGATGTTTTCAGCGGCGAGTCCCGCACTGAGCTTTTCGTTTAGATACACCATGCGATATCCCTTGGCCGCTAGCTGAATGCCGGTGAAGAAGTCTTCACTCACAGCCTCGGTAACGAAGCCCCCAATTTTGTTTAAGGCTGAGCGGCGCACCACAAAAGAAGTCCCTGCACAGACTACGGCTCCAGCACCATCCCTTACCCGCTGTACCTGACGGTAAAAGACTTCCTCCTCGGGGGTCAAGACGTCTTCGAGACCCAAATTTCGGGCAATCGGGTCGGGGTTATAAAAGCTCTGGGGGGTTTGCACCAGCCCCACCAGCGGATCTTGAAAAAAGCCCACCGTGCGGGTCAAAAAATTTTTGGTGGGAACAAAGTCTGCATCAAAAATTGTGATCAGTTCACCCGTCAGATTAGGTAAGGCATGGTTCAGATTGCCCGCTTTTGCATGGCGATTGTGGGGGCGTGTCATATACTGACACCCCAACTCCTCCGCCAGAGCTTTAATCTCGGGGCGACGGGTATCGTCGAGCAAGTAGATCGTTTTGGGCCCATAGGTCATGGCCTGACAGCCCATGACCGTGCGCTTAAGAATGAAAAGCGGCTCATCATAAGTGGGAATCAGCACATCCACCGTGGGTGAGTAGGCCCCTCTTAAAACGGCCTCAGACAGCTGATCGGCGGCTTTTCGTCGGTCCTTGATCCGCAGCATCAAAAATAGCTGGATGATGCCACTGGTCAAAATCAACAGCTCTAAGCCAAACAGCCCCAAGCTAAAAACCCCATTTAAAGGCGTGCTCAGGTTCAGCGTTGAGACCGAGCGCCACAGCACATAGCGAATGGTTAAAATCGCTAAAATGCCGACGACCACTCGCCTAGGCCAGGTGGTTGGGCTCGGCCAAACTTTCATGATGACTAGCACCAGCAGCATCAGTGCCACTGTCCAAAACAGAAAATATTCTCCCACCATCATGGGGGTCATGGCCCAGGTGGGGGGATGCTGTTGTAGGGCGTAGAGC
>JBCCRZ010000633.1:0-3986 GCA_039200855.1 Cyanobacteria bacterium P01_D01_bin.44
ATTTTTCTGGGCGATCGCATCTTTGTGATGGGGGTGCAACCGGGGCGAATCAAAGCTGAATTGGAGATTCCCTTGACCAGACCTCGCCATGTGGATGATATGCTCACCTCGGAGTTTACCCAACTCAATCGACAGGTGTTTGAGCTGATTAGAGAAGAGACGATGAAAAGTATGGAGACTCCTTAAATTTAAGCGGTTGTATTAAGCGGTGATGTAATGCATTGGGAAAATGCCTGTCGCATGATCCCGTGGTGATGTTAATCGGGTCATCTGAATGGGGAGACCTTAAAAAGATGCGATCGCAGTTTCCAGAAACTCGGACTGAATCCAGGTATTTACATCAATCTCACCGAAGGATTCATTACCGGGAATGGTTTTGAGTTTCTGGATATGCTCAGTCACCCAGTCAACCCGGATGTTGGTTTCTGGGAAAAAGATCCCAGTGTTATTGGATTGTTGATAATCCAGGGTTTTGGCCACAATGTCAGGATCTAATCTAGCCCAATTGCTGACCAGAGACAGCGCGCTAGGGGTCGTCATATACCAATGCTGAGCTGCAATTAGCGCTTTCAAGTAGGCGACCACAATGTCGGGGTGTTGCTCAGCCAAGGCCTCTCGAACGGCAATGCCATGAAATGTCGGTAGCTGATTCGAATCGTTGTCGAGTAAGCGGCGAAACCTGCCGTGGTGACTGGCAATCTCATGCAGGGGGGCAAAATAGGCATAGCCATCGGCCTGGGAATTACGCGGGGTAAGGCGATGAATGCTGAGGTTTTCAATGCAAGCGAGCGTCACTGCTTGCAATAGATTTTCCCGTGAGAGGGTGCGCATAATCATACCGTGGGCTGAGGACCCAAAGGGCACGGCAATCACCCGACTACGCAGATCATCTAAACTGCTCAAAGAGGAGTAATCAGGAACAATAATCGTATTGCCAGCGCCGTCAGGGTTACTGGCTACGAAGCTAATTAATCTAGTGTTTGTGGCGGTTGCCGTTGAGTCAGTCGGCATAGTCGCACTGAGCAATAGGGGATAGTCTCCCAAAATACCGATATCTAACTGCTGGGCCTGTAACCCGGCCACAATCGGGGCCCCCGAGGTGAAATCACGCCATTTTATACGGTATTCGGTATTACTGTACTGACCTGAGTGGGGCAAAAAATGTTCGAGGAGCCCCAATTTTTGGATAATAACCCCTGCGGTTACCGTTTGGATTGTTTTGTTTTGGGTGCCAATGGTGATCGTTAAAGTCTCAGTGGCGGTTGGGGTGGCTCGGACAAATAGATTGGGGGATTGTAGATGGACCGCTGTTGAGTCACTCGAGAAAGCAGCGAGCTTAGATTTTGAGGCGCTAGTAGCGGTTGCTCGCGTAGCGATTGCCTTGGCGGCTGAGAGCTGAGCATTTCTGACCCGATATCTACGTTGGGTCTGTTCAGAAACCAGGCGAATTAACTTCTTTAAAGGCCCCTTGGAGAGTGTTTCGGGAGAATGCTTTGGCTGATGACGAGGGTCTGAGAGCTGCTTGGGCATCAGCATAAACAATCTGCAATCCAGGGCAAACTCTTGCAGTGGAATGGCCACCAGAAGTTTTGCCTGACGCTCGGCCTGCAGCTGCAAACTAGAGGCAAAACCAAGATAATGTCCCTGGGTCAAGAATGTGCTCATCAGGCTAGGGGCCTGCACGGTCTCGCTTTGGGCAAAGTCTGATAGCTGCATGCCTAGTTCTGAAAGCCTGGTCTCTAAGGCGAGGCGCTCCGGTGTCCCGATGGCTGGAAAAACCCAAATGTCTGAGGTGAGTTCCTTCAGACTGAGCCATTGGTAATTGGCTAGGCGATGGTCGGCAGCCACCATTAAGAAATACTGAAAACTATCCACCGGAAACGATTTTATCTCATCAAATTCCTGCAGGTTTGTTTCAGAAAAACCGACTTCGACTTCCCCCATTGTGATCGCATGATGAAGGGATTGAACCGTACTAAAGGGTAAACACTGAAGCTCAATACCTGGGTATTTTTGACGGTATTCAAATAAAATCTTGGGTAGCCAACCACTAGCAATAGTCGCAGTACAGCCAATTTTTAATCGGCTGAATTTCCCTTGTTTTAGTTCATTAATCTCTTGGATTAAACGACTTTCTAAATCAATTAAATTGGGACCTGCTTCCAGCAAGTATTTACCGACCGCAGTCAGCTTTATCTTGCGCCCCAGCCGCTCAAAAAGATCCGTACCCAGATTGGATTCCAGAGATTTTATCTTGGCGCTCACCGCAGGCTGAGTCAGATTTAGGGCATCTGCCGCTTCGGTAAAGCTGAGGTGGCGAGCAACCTCTAAAAACACTCTGAGCTGATAAATTTCCACGGCAGGAAAGCTGACCTATTAAGCAGCGAATTAAAGAACTCTCAGGCGGCTATTACTGCAGTGCCAAAACGAGTGCCAAAATCGCCCATTGCTAGCAATAATAGCGGATGTAAACTGACGTGACATCACAGGTTTTTATGAGTGTATAAAAGAAATGAATCGACAAACAGTGCTCTTTGATACAAATCTCCTTGAGGCTATCACTGAGGCTCTTTAATATGAGAACAACAAACGTTCAGTGGGTGGTCTCGATCGTTTCGGACATATCGTTTCAGACATAGCGACGACTCCACTTCACGTAGACATGAGGAATTTTGTGTGAATACTCAGCATCTGCAAACAGACTTTTTGGTGATCGGGGGCGGTACGGCTGGCACCATGGCTGGCATTAAGGCCAAGCAGGCCAATCCCGAAGCAGACGTGTTGATTTTGGAGAAGGCCAATATTCGCCGCAGCGGTGCGATCGCAATGGGCATGGATGGGGTCAACACAGCGGTGATCCCCGGTAACTCCACCCCAGAGCAGTATGTGAGAGAAATCACCATCGCCAACGACGGCATTTTGAACCAGAAGGCGGTTTATCAAACCGGGCGCTGGGGGTTTGAGGTGATCCAGGAGCTGGAAAGCTGGGGTGTTAAGTTTCAAAAAGATCACGAAGGCAACTACGATCTTAAGCAGGTCCACCGGGTGGGTAAGTATGTGTTGCCCATGCCAGAAGGAAAAGATCTCAAGAAAATTCTCGCTCGTCAGGTCAAGCGGCACAAAGTGAGAGTGACCAATCGGGTGATGGCCACCCGAGTCATGGTCAAAGACGGTCGGGTGATTGGGGCAGTAGGCTTTGACGTGCGCAAAGGAGACTTTGTGGTGATTCAGGCCAAAGCCGTGGTGCTCTGTACCGGAGCCTGTGGACGGCTGGGCTTGCCCGCCTCTGGCTATCTCTATGGCACCTACGAGAACCCGACCAATGCCGGAGATGGTTACTCCATAGCTTACCACGCCGGGGCTGAGCTGACCAATATCGAATGTTTTCAAATTAACCCGCTGATTAAGGACTATAACGGTCCTGCCTGTGCCTATGTGGCTAGCCCTTTTGGGGCCTACACCGCTAACGCCGAGGGCAATCGCTTTATTAGCTGCGACTACTGGAGCGGTCAGATGATGCTGGAGACCTGGAAAGAGTTAAATTCAGGTAAGGGGCCAGTCCATCTGAAGATGTATCATCTGGATGACGACACCATTTCTGAAATTGAGTCCGTTCTGTGGTCCAACGAGCGGCCCAGTCGCGGGCGTTTCCACGAGGGGCGTGGCGAGAACTACCGTACCCACGGCGTGGAGATGAACATTTCTGAAATTGGTCTGTGTAGCGGTCACAGTGCTTCGGGGGTTTGGGTGAATGAGAAAGCTGAAACGACAGTGCCCGGTCTCTATGCCGCCGGGGATATGGCCAGCGTGCCCCATAATTACATGATTGGGGCGTTTGTCTCGGGTCGATTGTCGGGGATTAACGCCATGGACTATGTGCAGGGATTAGAGCATGTAGACCCCGATCCTGAGTTTCTCGCCGCCGAAAAAGCCCGTATCTATGCCCCCCTGGAGCGCCCCGATGGGGTACCTCACACCCAGGTAGA
>JBCCRZ010000634.1:0-3976 GCA_039200855.1 Cyanobacteria bacterium P01_D01_bin.44
GCGGTCTTCATCGAGGGGCTGATTTTTATTGCCCTGACGGTGACCGATATTCGCCGTCATCTGATCACGGCGGTGCCCACCTGCATTAAAGCTTCGACCACCGTTGGGATTGGTCTGTTTTTGGCCTATATCGGCGTCTCAGGGGATACCGCCATTGGCGGGGCCGGGTTAATTGCTGCCAACGAGGTCACCAAAACCACCTTCGGTAGCTTTGCAGAACCGGCCACGCTGCTGGCCACCTTTGGTCTGTTTATCTCGGCCTTGTTTATGATTCGTCGTATCAAGGGGGCCTTGCTCTGGGGGATAGCCGGGACCGCTATCCTGGGGTGGATTCTGAGAGTTTCTCCAGGCCCCTCAGGGTTGATTGCCCTACCGGCGTTTCCCAGCCATTTGTTTGGTCAGGCGTTTGTAGGGCTTGGCGGCATCAATGGCAGCAACCTGATTGATTTTCTAGCCATCCTGTTAGTGTTTCTATTTGTCGATATGTTCGACACCATCGGTACTCTGATGGGGGTCGGCACTCAGGCCGGGTATATCAACGAGCGGGGAGAGTTACCTCGGGCAAACCAGGCCCTGTCAGCGGATGCGATCGCAACCACCACCGGCGCTATTCTAGGCACCTCCACCGTCACCACCTTTGCCGAATCGGCGGCGGGCGTCGCCGAAGGTGGCCGCACCGGCTTTACCGCCGTGGTTGCAGCGGGGATGTTTTTGGTAGCGCTATTATTTGTGCCGATTTTTGAAGCCGTTCCAGCTTACGCCACTGCGCCAGCGCTGGTACTGGTGGGGGTATTGATGATGACCAGTGTAAAGAGCATCAACTGGGAGGATCTCACCGAAGCAATTCCAGCCTTTGCAACGATCTTCTTTATCCCTTTCGGGTTTTCCATCGCTGAGGGTCTCGCCGCCGGACTGATTCTTTATCCCTTCACCAAACTCGTCAGCGGTCGCGCCCAGGATGTGCCGGTGATCACCTGGATCTTGGCAGCGATATTCATTTTTCGCTTTGCGTTTACGACGCTACGGTTTGGTTGATTGAATTGGATCTCAAGGTACGTTCGAGGGTAATCCTCTCCACGTCCCCGCGTCTCCCCTTTTCCCGCGTCGCTGATTCCTCCCTCACCTTCCCCATCTCCAATGACTACGACTCGCTCACTGCCGCCCGCTCTGCCTGAACCCGTGCCTCAATATCATCCAGGGTCTTAATCACCAACCGACGGGCTTCTAAATTCCAGCCCCATTTTTGAATTGAGAAGGCCGCGTAAAAACCAGCGAACGTGGCCGCAATGTCGAGGGGCTGCTGCATCGAGATCCCAAGCAAGAGTCCTAAACCACCAATTCCCCAGAAAGGCAGGGCACAGAGCTGACGCTGGGTCTCAACCATTTTGGCAATGAAGTTCTTCGGCATGTCGGTTTCGATAGCGTCACGCACCTTCTTTTGCTGAGGGTAGGGCACTGCAAAGCCAAACTTGCGACGCAGTTTTTCAATCTTGCGGGCTTCAGTGCTGAACTCGGTGAGTTCGTCCTCGGCCATGAGGATGAGTTTTTGAGCCTGATCCATGGGAGATAATCAAAGATATTGGATGTTTAGCTATGTTACAGGAAGCAGGGAGAGCAGGGGGAGAACGACATGGAGATGGGGAAGATAGGGCAGATGGGGAAGGTGTAGAGGAGAAAATCCTGTAGGGGCATCACGGCGTGCGCCCAGTGCAAGATATGGGCAATGAACCGATTCACCCATCACCCATCACCCATCACCTATCACCATTATTTCCTGGATTAGCCTACCGATTCAGATCCTCCAAAAATCCCGGTGGACCAATATCGTTCACCTCGTACCCTTGGGGATAGCTGAGAATCTTTTGATCCGCGAAAAAGTCAGCTGTTTTCCGAGGGGGCAGTTTTCGCAATAGGCGACTACGGAGTTTGAGGATGTTCTGAACCGACCTTTCCAATACAGGCGGGGCGGGTTGCCAGCCGAGGGCAGTTAGCAGGGGCGCGTCGAGAATAGCGGGGATACCGAGATCGACCAGCGATCGCAACGCCCTTGGAAACCAGCCCAGCATCATCCCACGGGTGGCATCGGCCACGCGCTGATTGGTAGCGGCATACCGAAAGTGCTCGGCTTCGTAGGTCTGGTTATAGGTTTCAAAGGCTTCGTAAGACTCAGGGATTTGCTCGATGCCCATGCGCTCACCGACGGCGTGCCAAAAGTAGTAGGTAGCCTGTTTCTCAATATTGGAAAAGGGTCGCCAGCCGTTGCGATCGCACCAGCGAATGGGCTCATAAATAAAGGTAGACAGCACATAGAGATAGTCTTCATTGCGAATCGGAAAACGGCTGTGAATCGCGTTCATGCGCTGTAAAAAGGCCTGCCCACGCGGGTCTGCGTAGCCCCATTTAAATAGCTCAGACACAATAATGCCCGTGTCGTCATAGCGTTTTTGAGTGTGGTGGTGAAACTCCCCCGTGCGGTCGAGCAGGGCTGAGATGCTCGGAATGCAAAAAGTTCGCAGCAGCGCCAACTCTAGGGCGCGGGTGATATCCCAAGGAAACTCATACCCGGCTAGCAGATGACAAATCGCGATCGCATCGCGTTTGGGGTCAAGCTGCTGAATGTGCTGAAAAATAGCGTATCGACCCATGGAAAGTATCCTTTTACTGACTGACAAACTTAACGGGCGCTAGACTTGAAGAGTACAGCATCGGAGGCGTTTGACCCACGTGGAGCCCATGACAACGACCCTCTTACAAGAAACCTGTGTACCTTGCAGGGGCAAGGTACCGCCTGTGCCAGCCTCAGATCTCACTGAGCTAATGGCGCAGATCCCCCATTGGTCGCTGATCAAGCAGAGCGGCGAACCGCGCCTGCAGCGGGTATATCACTTTAAAGATTTTATGACCGCCCTGGCCTTTACACAGCAGGTTGGAGAGATTGCCGAGACAGAAGGCCATCACCCAGCTATTTTAACCGAGTGGGGGCAGGTGACTGTCACTTGGTGGACCCATACGATTCGCAATCTGCATCGTAATGATTTTATTATGGCCGCTAAGACCGACGAGGTGAGGACGCTCATTGGAGCTTAGTTCGCTTTGAGCTGAGTCGTCTGTCAGCCTTGTTAAGGCTACTCGAAAATTTAACGCGGGGACACTGGGATAGGGAGACGCGGAGCGCTTCATCAATGAGCGCCTAATTGTCTCTGCGTCCTTCTCTCTCCGTGTCTTTTCTAACCAAAATTTTAAGCTTGACGCAGTGCTAGGCAACCTCGTCATAAGGCTTGCTTATGAAATAGGTCTGCAAATTTGAGGCCCTCTTTCGCTAAAAAAACCGCTCATATGCAACATGATTACATAAACTAGAGTATATGGTTTTTTATAAAAACATAGGTTTTTAACTATGCTTTGGATTTGGCTAGCTTCGCTGTGACCCTGTTTCTAAATACGTTACACCCAACCCAAGGTGAATTTTGAGCAGGTGTTCCGTGCGATACAGGCATTGTCCTGTTGGTGATACACATGATAGGCATGGAGTGAAAATCATGAATAAGTTTGAATCAAAACAGTCGCAACCCAAGCTGCCTCCTGATGAAGGCTGGGTCGTGCAGGTATATGGCAGCAACCGTCGCTTGCTTTGTGTCTTAGAACCTTCTCACGGCTGGATTTTTCTAGTTGGCTGTTGCGTGGGCCTGTTGCTATCAGTCATTTGGATTAACGCAGCTCGCTACAGCTCTCCGGTCGAACCAACCGCCCCAACTGAAGCTCCAGCACTGCAGGTAGATTAGGGTGTGTTGAACAACAGAAGTTCTTCTAACGCGTACAGGTTAGCGAGAGACAATTGTAGTGACCCCCAAAATTAGGACAGTGCTTAGAGAGAGTAAGCTAGAGTCCATAGGGGGCAGGCATCATGTCAAACAAGCACAGAAATTACAGCAGCGAGTTTAAGGCCAAAGTCGTATTGGAGGTGATCAGTGGTCAA
>JBCCRZ010000635.1:0-3975 GCA_039200855.1 Cyanobacteria bacterium P01_D01_bin.44
AAACCACCAGTGGCTTTTTTGTGGCCGATACCCTTGAAGATAACGGCTTAGAAATTTTGTTTGATCTCAGCAATCCTGGGGTGCTATCGGTCGAGAATGACAGTTTAACCCTGGATGAGGCAGATCTATTGTTGTCCCCTGAGTTTTCCAATGCATTAGGCTTACCAGATTTTACTGGGGCCGATGTAGGCAACGCTCGCACCGATGCTTTGCTCAATGAGTTTGGTGTATTGACAGATGTCATTGACGACTTGTTGAATAATGTCCGAGAGGATATTGGGCAAGTGATCAATGAGGTCTCAGAGGAGGCGCTAGCGTTTGCGACCGGTTTTCTTGATGATGTGACAGCCGATGGTGTGATTGATGTTGCGACCGACTTTCTGAGCGATCTGACCGGCGATATCGAGCAATTTGTGAGTAGTTTAGGGATATCCTCTACGCAAAGTAGTGAACTTGCTTCAATAGCGGAAAATCCTGAGAGTGCATTGACAACTCTGGCCGAGAGCGTTTTTTCGATCTTTTAAGGCCTACTATAGCAAGCCGCACAAAGCTTTGTGCGGCTTGCGAGCCACCATCGCTTTTAGTGCCAATGGGTTTACTTTTACGGTGTGTCGTAAGCGATGTGGCCAAAGCTATAATTAACGTCTCTCAGAAAATCAGGGTTCTGCCGCACAGGGTGATCCCCTACAGCAGCAAAACCCTGGGCCTATCAGATTGTCTCTATCAAACCGCTTCTCAGCGGGCCTATTTTCCTTATCTACTCGTTCATATTCTTATAGGTTGCCACCGCTGAAGGGGAGATGCGGTTTAGATAGCGGAAGATCCAATATTTAAAGACCGTGTCTAAAATCACGGGGAAGGTGGCAATAAACACAAAAATAAAGTCGCGGTTGGCAGCAAACCCCAGGTGACGAGAGAGACCTTCTAACAAAACTTCCCAGCCGTGGGGCGAGTGAAAGCCAACAAACATGTCGGTAAACAGAATGATAATGAAGGCTTTAGCGCTATCGCTGAGACCATAGACAATCTCATCCATAAACGCCTTAAGGGTGGCCACCTGGCGTTTGCAGATCGTCAGTAACACGCCAAAGGAGACGGCGGCAAAAATATCGGCAAAGACATTTTTAACAGAGCTGCTACTGCGTTCACGGTAGTCTTCTTCGATCTCAAAGGCGCGATCGCGCACCTGTTCTTCGATTTTGAGTTCTCCGATGGGAGCAACTTTGCCAATCAGCACTTCAAAGCGCAGTTTCTCTTCAAATTGTTGCAACTCATGCAGGGCTTCTTCTTCCATCTCATCGTTGAGAAATACCTCTGCCTGGGTAGTTTCTCGAACCCGGTCAACGATGGGGCCAACAATCAGGTTTTTACTAAGCTGCTGGGTCAACAGGGGCACAATCACCAGCAGTAAGACAAACCGCAGCGCCACCTTAGTTTTACCCTGAGAGCTGCGAAAATCTCTCACTACCTGGGCTTCGGCTTTAGGATCGAGGTCTTGCTTAACCCGGTCGACGGTGCGCAAAATTGATCGGGGTAGCACCCCACTGGCATCGGCTAGACCCTCGCGCTTTTTTTGATTAGATTCCAGCTCAGACTGATTTTTGCGTCCAGCTCGGCGGGGATCGGTATCATCTTGCCTCGGTGAGTCTGTAGCCAGGGCCAGGGGGCTGGTTTTTGCGATCGCACCGACCGGCTCCGGTGAGGCGTCATAGCGCTCTAAGATATCGTCAATAAACCGCAGCTTTTTAAAGAAAATCGCTGGCCGATCAATCAGATCGAGGGTATGGTCCTCGTCCACATGCTCTGAGCTCTCCACATCTATTTGTCGGCTGTTGTCGATGCGAAACACGGTGCCGCTGGTGCGAAACTCGGTCATCCGCATTTTGATGACCATCAGATATTTCTTAACTTCTCCCTGAAAGTAGCTATAAGTACTCTCACCGTAGTTGCCATAGTCAGGGGTGATCGAATCGCCACCAAAATAATCGTCTTCGATTTTTTTAATACTCAGAGCAGCCTCATAAGCCTGGTCAAGGGCTCGTTCAGGTGTTTTAGTTAACCATTGCTGTGCTCTGCGAAAGACGGCCTGGAACTGCGTTGAAATCGACATCTTGGGTGGAGGCTTTGACCGGAGAAAAATGCCTGACTGTTATGCATTGTAAATGCTAAGCTCCGATCTTATCAGGGAGACTCCTTATCGAGATGTCGATTGGATTCAAAACCCTTCGCCCTTCGCCTTTCACCCAAACCCTACCCACATTTCTGTTCTAAAATCGTCTGCTGCTCTGCGCTCTGGGGCTCACCAGGGGGGGCGGTGCGTTCGCTCATGAAATGCGCAGAGATGCCCTCAAGCGGCTGCCCCCGCCAGGTTTCACAGAGATATCGGCCATATTCCTCCAGGCTGGCCTCGCCGCGCTGACGGCCCAGGTTAATGAAGAAGGTGCGCCACTGCATATTGCGGTAAAGGCGATTACGTTCCTTCAAGGTCGGCTTGTCAAAGTCAGGGGCCTGACCTGGGGCGAGTAAATTCACTTCGCTGCCATCCGCAAGCTGCCCAACCCACACATACCAGCCGTCATCTTTGGGGGGGCTGGGCGCAAAAATGCTCCAGGACTGATCCAGACGGGTTACGCGACTGAGGCCGTTAAGTCGCTGTAGGGTGCGGCTATTGGTGATCCGTTTTAGCCCGGTTAGCACCGGGCTATCGTCATCGATAAAGGCATGGTGGCTAGTAATGCTGCGTAGATTCCAAATAAAGGTGAGTAGCAGCAAGCTGAGTGCGATCGTACTCAGCACCGCCGAAGGCCTCACGCGCAGCGGCTTGTACTTAAACGGCTTTGTAAATCGCCCAGCAGCGCGACGGTTGTTGGCAATGGTCTCATAAAAGCGAGTGCCGACCGCCATCATGGGTCCCCAGCGCAGCAGTTTAGCCAACGGGCGAAATACCGGAGATAGGCTGACCACATAGGCAATGCCCTCAAACTTATAGTGGTGGCGGCCCTGCCAGTCCACAATTACCCAGGAGTTTTGGGTGAGCATGGCTTCATTAATCACCGGGTCACTCTGGGCCGTTTGTAGGGGCGTATCCGGGGGGAGGAGCAAAGAGGTGCGAATCAGATGCACTACCTTTTTGCAAAAGCCACACTCAACGTCGTAGTAAATCTGCACGCCCTGCTGCTTGGGGCCAAAGGCGCGGTTAGCCCAGCCATCCCACATCGAGCTGGGGATAAAGGCCAGCCAGGTGACCACACTCAAAAAGGGGAAAATGCCCAGATTCAGAGTGGCTCCAAATCCCAGGTGCAGTGCAATGAACATGACTACCGCCAGGGCACGGCAAAAGTCAGTGCGCACTGGGCTCCAAATCAGCAGCGGCCCGACCCATTCTAAAACCAGGGTGACGAAGGTAAGTATCCCTAGCAGCGGCCCCAACCCCAGCAATAGATGGCCTAGCGGTGTCACATATTGGTCATAGCTCAGGGAGTAGTAAACCGCGGTCCCATCGGGCCACCAGTCTGGGCTGGTGGTTTTAAAGACGGCTGAGAAAATATAGATAAAGCACTGCTGCACTCCCAGGGCAACGACCGCCCCGCTAAAGATGCGCTTGGGCAGTGGCTCGGGGGCCGTATTCAACGCCGCATCGATGGAGTAGCGTGCCCCCAGGGGTAAAAACATCGCCCAAAACATCACCGCCCGCAGCACGTCATCGGCGGCAAAGATCAGCAGCGGATTGCGGTTGTGTAGCGAGATTAGCAACACCCAGGAGGCAATCACAGCGATGCGGGTGCGGTAGCCCACCAGCATTTGCAGGGCAAAGAAGGCTGCGATCGCAAACAACACCCCCTGCACCCACGGCTGACCGCTCAGAGCATGGAGTGACCAATAGCCCGGTTGCCAAAGGTCCGATAGCAATGTCCTGGGGACCACGCCGCGATCGCTATAGTGGGCAACCCAGTCCCCCGCCCGCAGCCACAGATC
>JBCCRZ010000636.1:0-3975 GCA_039200855.1 Cyanobacteria bacterium P01_D01_bin.44
CTGGCAATCATGCCTGCGATCGCAACTCCAAACCAAACCACCAGATAGGCTGTATTGCGCCGTGCCCGATCCTGATGCTCAAAGAAGTTCATGACCGCAGGTAGAAAAAGACCCTAAAAAAAAGAGACGCTAAACCACATCCAGTTTGAAAACTTGAGTTTTTCCCGTAGGTCAAACTACAGAGTTGGATGTGGCCGAGGTTTAGTTAAAAGAGACCCGAGGCGCAGTGGCAGCTTCTGGTACCCGATCTTGCCAAAGCTCAGCTGACCCAAAGTTAAACGAGCTAGCCACAACGTTATTGGGAAACGCGTCGCGCTGCGTATTATAAGCCGTCACTGCATCGTTGAACCCCTGCCGGGCAAAGGCCAGTTTGTTTTCGGTTGAGCGCAGCTCCTCCATGAGGGTGCTCATGGTCTCGTTAGCCTGCAGCTGTGGATAGGCTTCTGAGACCGCAAAGAGACGCCCTAATGCCCCGGTTAAGCTAGCCTCTGCAGCTGCCATCATCTGCATTGCCTGGGGATTGCCTGGTGCAGAGGATGCCATCTCCATAGTGCTCACGGCCTGATTGCGGGCTTCGATGACGGCGACCAAGGTTTCCCGTTCGTGCTGGAGATAGCCTTTTGCGGTCTCTACCAGGTTAGGGATCAAATCGTATCGACGCTGTAGCTGGACGTCAATTTGAGCATAAGCATTGCGATAGCGGGCTCTTAGGGTGATCATTCGATTGTAAATCTTCCAAACGAGCATCACCGTGAGCACGCCTATGGCAATGATCAGTAAGACTGTCACCCCCACAATTGTTGCTACCATACTGTTTCCTCAATAAATTCCTTGACGTCTAGTTTCTTAACGTTGGCCAGTCACTGATGGGGCGTCCACTGCTATCAAAACCTTTGAAGGTTAGCCCATGGGTTGGGCAAGCGCAGCTCTAAGGGATACTTTAGGGACCCCTGCCCGTGTCTTTTACTACTTCATCCAGGTTTTGCGATCTTCAGACTGGTTCAATCACCTTTTCTCTCAAAATAAAGGGGATGTACGGTTGACTCATCCAGTGGGTTATAAAATTGGTCTTAGCTTAATAATCGATTACAAAAGACTCAAATTGATTGATTGATTGCTGAGCCTCAACCTTCACCCGTTCAACTTGGGCGGCGGGCGAGCCCTGATGAGCCCACTCGATCAGCTGCTGTAGCTGATGATCATCACCGTCGGCCACAATCTCAACGGTGCCCTCGGGCCGATTTCTGACATAGCCGGTTAGCCCGATCTCGAGGGCTTTGAGGCGCGTATAGTAGCGAAACCCAACGCCCTGGACAAGGCCGAATACTGTGAGCTTAATACAGGGCATGGTTAAGTTTCACCGGTCATGGCGTTCATATCGGTCATGGCGTTTATCACAGTTTGCAAAACTTCGATGCCCGCGCCCGGTTTACAGCTATTTTCGGTGAGATGTCGCTTCCAGGCGCGGCTTCCAGGTTGTCCATGAAAAAGCTGGAGCATGTGTCGAGTGATGCTGTGCAATTTGGTGCCGCGACTGGTCCAGTGGTCGATATAGGGCAGCATCGCCTCGACGACTTGATGGCGGGTGAGGGGCTCCTGGTCCAGGCCAAATAGGTCGCGGTCAGCGGTGGCAAAGAGATAGGGGGTGTCGTAGGCGGCGCGACCAATCATCACCGCATCGACGTGGGGTAACTGGGCACGGGCCTGCTCAAGGGTGATAAATCCGCCGTTAATCTCAATCCATAGATGGGAAAAGTCTTGTTTAAGACGATGGACATCGCCATAGCGCAATGGCGGAATGGTGCGGTTGTCTTTAGGGCTGAGCCCTTGCAGCCAGGCTTTACGTGCATGAACCGTAAACCGTCGGCAGCCGGTTTGGGCAACGGTCGCCACAAACTGAGCCATGTCTTCGTAGCGATCGCAGTGATCAATGCCAATGCGATGCTTGACTGTGACGGGCAAGGTTGTTGCTGCCATCATGGCCGCTATACACTCGGCCACGCGCTCAGGTTGGGCCATCAAACAAGCCCCAAAATGGCCTGCTTGCACACGATTACTGGGGCAACCCACGTTTAAGTTGATTTCGTCATAGCCAAAGTCTTCGGCAATGCGGGCGCACTGCGCCAAAGCTTGAGGGTGATCGCCCCCCACCTGCAGCACCAGCGGTTTTTCGTCTAGGGTAAATCCCAGCAGCCGCTCAAGATCGCCATGCAAAATCGCCTGGGCTGTCACCATCTCGGTATAGAGCAGTGTTTGCCGCGTGATCTGCCGCATAAAGTAGCGAAAATGCCGATCGGTGCGCTCCATCATCGGTGCCACACTGACCGGGTAGAACGGCTCTGAGCATTTTTTTTGGGGAGTCGGCGTTAGATGTTTAGAGATCGCTTGGGACATGCTAGTAGGAGCTGGGCAGAGGGGGTTTGAATAGGGCGTCTGATATTGTCAGGATTCATGATGAATAAGTCTTGTAGGACGATACGCAGTCATGAATGCGTTTTCTATCATAAAAATATCGCTCGCTTTCCAATTGGGAACGTTAGCTCATATCGATTGAACACTGAAGTGAAAGGACTGAGCAATTATGTCACGGGTGCCGCTGCCAGGGGTTGAGTTAATTAAACAGTTTGAAGGGTCTCACCTTAAAGCTTATCCAGATCCCCTATCGGGGGGCAAACCTTACACCATCGGCTGGGGCAGCACGCGTCGAAAAGATGGCAGTCCCTTCAAGCTGGGGGAGGTGATTACCCAGGCTGAGGCAGACGATTTGCTTATGCACCAGGTCAAAAGTCAGTTTTTGCCACCCCTAGAGCGAATTCCGGCGTGGCCAGAGTTGAATGAAAATCAGCGGGGGGCTTTGCTCAGTTTTGCTTATAACTTGGGGGCTGCTTTCTACGGTTCATCTGGATTTTCGACGATCTCTCGAGTATTGCGAGAGAGACGCTGGGATCAAATCGAAAGTGCTTTGTTGCTTTATCGCAATCCGGGCAGCAACGTTGAGGCGGGCCTGCGGCGCAGACGCCAGGCCGAGGCTGATCTATTTAATACGCCGTCTGGACAGTTTCCGGCGGTGCGAGTCAGTCAGCCCAAGCAGTCTCCCTCCTTTGTGAGCAGCCCTCGACTGATTTATTTGATGACGCCGCCGATGATGGGCAATGACGTTTTAGAGGTCCAAAAGCTGCTGGTAAAGACGGGGGCAGGGATTACCCAAGACGGGGTGTTTGGTCCCCAGAGTAAGCGAGCGGTCGAGCGATTTCAAGCAGTGAATGGTCTTAAGGCCGATGGTATGGTGGGGCCGCAAACATTGAGGCTGCTTAAGACGCGGGTGCTTTATTACACCCATCCTCCGCTCACAGGAGAGGATGTGAGAGATCTGCAAAATGACCTGATTGAAAAAGGGGGCAGACTCTCCGCTGATGGTGTTTTTGGGCCGGGTACAAAGCGGGCTGTCGAAATATTTCAGACGCAGGTTGGCCTGAAAGCAGATGGGATTGTGGGTCCTAAGACTCGCCAAATCCTAAATGCTCGACCGCTTTACCTGACGACCCCCTATCTCAAAGGCCCCGATGTTGAATTGGTGCAACGTGCGATCGCATCCCTGGGTATCCCGCTCACCCTCGACGGTGTGTTTGGCCCCGGTACCCAGGTCGCGCTCGAAACCTTTCAACGGCGCTACGGCCTGCTGGCAGATGGGGTCATTGGTCCTAAAACACTGACGAAACTCATGAGCTTGCCCCCCACCCCGGTGAGGTTTTGAAGTTTGCTGGGCATGGGGCGCGTTATGGCAGCAGGTAAAGAAAGTTGTTAGGCTCAGACTATGCCCTCTCACCCTCTGAAATGACCTATGTTTTTCCCTTTCTACATGATGTGCTGTGGCTCTAAGCAGACCGCTCGCAAAACCTATCAAGAGCATAAGCTAGAGTATCTAAAATCGGTTAGAGACAGCCTAGAAACCCAGCTGGCGTCGGTGAATGCTGC
>JBCCRZ010000637.1:0-3969 GCA_039200855.1 Cyanobacteria bacterium P01_D01_bin.44
AAGTTGACCCG
This sequence comes from Cyanobacteria bacterium P01_D01_bin.44, assembly GCA_039200855.1. Lineage (GTDB taxonomy): Bacteria > Cyanobacteriota > Cyanobacteriia > Phormidesmidales > Phormidesmidaceae > SIO4C1. The sequence continues at coordinate 12 of JBCCRZ010000637.1, forward strand.
GTCCTTGTAATCAGATTTAAGCTGCTGCAGGTCAGGGGCCATGGCCTGACAGCTCGTACACCAGTTGGCGTAAAACTCTATCAGGGTCGGTTTACCATTGGCCAGGGCCTGCTCCAGCGGCACCGAGGCTTTGGCCATATCCGAAAGAGAGGCTGAGGGGGTACGGGTTTGGAGCCCCAGGATGATCGCAATGCTGAGGAGAGCTGCGATCGCAACCACCACAAAGTTTCGAATACGCTGGGCGAGGTTGGGAGAGTCTGAGGGGGTAGCGGAGGTCATGGGTGTGGATGAGATGGGTAGCAGGGGGAGAAGAGGGGCAGGGGAGCAGGGGAGGCAGGGGGAGAAGGGAAAACGGTGGTGAAAAAGATAGATTTCGGAGCAGTTTTTTTGATCCAATGCCTTTTTGTACTAGTTTAACTGACCACCTACCTCAAGCGATTTGCAATCCCCCATCTCCCCATCTCCCCATCTCCCCCTTCCCCCCTTACAGTACGATTGCAATAGCAGGTTGCTGTCCTCAAGTCATCCCAATGAAAAAGCGCGTCACCCTCACCTTCCCCAAGCGGTCGGTGCATATGCCCATCACCTATCGGCTCGCCAAAGACTTTAACGTCGCCGCCAATATCATTCGGGCCCAGGTAGCTCCTAACCAGGTCGGCAAACTCGTCGTTGAGCTGTCAGGGGATATCGATCAGCTCGACGAAGCCATTGAATGGATGAAGGTACACGATATCGGCATCTCCCTCGCCAGCCGCGAAATCCTGATTGACGAAGATGTCTGCGTCCACTGTGGACTCTGTACAGGAGTGTGCCCCACCCAGGCCCTTACCCTCGATCCTCAAACCTTTCGGCTCAACTTTGCTCGGGCTCGGTGTATCGTATGTGAGCAATGCATTCCCACCTGCCCTGTGCAGGCCATCTCGACTAATCTCTAGCATGTTCTCATTCCAGCATGTTCTCGTTTCCCTGGCTGTCCTCCCTGCTGCTACTACTGTCCTATCTGGGATTTGGCGCTCTTTTACACCATCACAGCAGCCCTGAGCTGATCTGGATGCTCGCTATTAGCCACGCCTTAATAGAGTCCGCTTTTTTGAGCGTGGCCTGGAAACCGGTTCGAAATGTATTTTTAATGGGATTCAAGTCTGATATGGGCTACTCGATCATGGCCCTGCTCCTGGCGTCTTTAGCCGTCGTGATCGTAGTTTGGATTCAGATTTTTGCTTACTTTTTAGTCATGTTAGCCGCGTCACTGCTGCTGAGAGTCGATTTGCTCACCCGCGATATTGGCAACCTGATGTCATTTTTAACCTTGGTTCTAATTTCGGTTGCTGGACTAGCTCTCAGCTGGATTCCCCACTGGGTTTTAACCCAAAGCTTGACAGCATAAGGATTATGGACACTATAGAAATCGGCACAGCTTGAGTGATCTACCCTAAGGACTTGGGAGATGCTTACACCAGCACAAGCGTTTAACTGTTGCCCCTACCCTGTGTCCGGCCGTGTCACAGGGTATTTTTTTGTCTAATCCAGTCACGTACCAGAGGGTTAACCATCTCGGGCGCTTCATCCTGGGGGCAGTGCCCTACACCCTCAAGGGGAATAAAGTCTTCTACCGCATCGTATTCACCCAGCGCCCTGGCCAGCTCAATGGGCTCCCAAGGGTCAGCTGTCCCCCACAGCATTAGTACTGGGCAGCGTAGCTCAGGCAGCAGGTCTTCGGGCAGCGGTCCCTGGGAATAGCAAATGAATGACAGAAAGACATCCAATGCGCCAGGATCAAGGCCAGGTTCCAATAAAAGATCCACTAATTCATCTGTCACAGCCTCGGGGCGTCCGTAAGCCTGCAACAAAATCCGCCGCAGGGTCTGAGGCTTTGCCAGTCGTGAAAAGAAAAACTGCCCCACCGGTCGATAGCTCAGCACCCGCTGCATTAGGGGGGCTGGCGCACTCCGATACCAGGGCAAGGTCTGGCGCTTGTGGTCGTGCAGCAGGCGCAAAGAGCAATCCAGTACCACAATGCCGCACACCCAGTCGGGCTGCATCACCGCCGCCTGCATTGCCACCACACACCCGATGGAATTGGCTGCAATAAAGGCAGGCTCTCCAATCACGGTTTCGCAAAAGTCGAGAACCTGCTGCCCCCAGGTCTCAAACGTGTAGTCAATGGGCTCGCCAGGTTTGGGTTTAGCCGATTTACCATAGCCAATCAGGTCAATCGCGTAAACTCGATTCGTCTCGGCTAGCACCGGGATATTCTTGCGCCAATGATCGCTCGAGGCCCCAAATCCATGGATCAGGACAATCGGCGCACCCGACTGTCCAGCTTGTTGATATCGAATCGAAAATCCTTGCCAAGTCCAAAAGTGGGTTTCAGGCAAAATTTGAGAAGTAACCGTCATAGGGAGGGTTTTCTTTTTACCTTAACGGTTCTACCGCTTCGGCGGGACCCAAGATAGAAATATACGAGTCAATGAAGCATCGCTGGGCAGCGGCTTGGGCGGTTTCGATGGTGACTGCATTAATGGCCACCTGGAAAGATTGATCAAACTCGAGCCCTAGGCCAATGGCTTCGTACCAGCCAAGCAGCTGGGCGATTTGTCCATTGGTTTGCTTGCCCAGGGCATATTGACCCAGGAGTTTGTTTTTAGCGACCTGTAGCTCGTCTGCGGTTAGGGGGGTTTCACAGAGGCGCTCTAGCTCATATTGCAGCCCTTGTAAGGCCACCGAGCTATTTTGCGGCGCGGTGCCGATGTAGGCCACAAACTGCGAGGTGCTCAAGCGGGTAGGATAAAACGCCGAGACATCGTAGGCTAGGCCTTGTTTTTCTCTAAGCTCTACAAACAGGCGACTGGAGAGGCCGTTGCCCAGGTAGGTACTCAGCAACTTGAGGGCGGCATAGTCGGGGTGGTTAACCGAGCCTGCCAGGTGCCCGACGGCGATGATCGACTGGTTGGTCTCTTGGGGGGTAACGATGCGATAGGCTTTGGGCGATAAGGCGGGCAGCCCTAAGGTTGGCATCGGCTGGCTGGGTATTGCCCAATCGCCCAGGGTTTGTTCGACTAGATCCACCGCTTGCTGGGGATCAATCCGCCCCACCACCGTGACCACCAAGTTATCGGGGCGAAAATAGGTTTGGTGGGCAGTCGCCAGGGCCTCTCGATCGAGGGTCTTGACACTTTCGGGGGTGCCCAGGCTCGATAACCCATAGGGGTGATCGCCATACATGGCCTCCCGCAGGTGGTTATAGGCCACGGTAAAGGGCTGCTCTTGCATGGAGCGTAGCCCTTGCAGTGTGAGCTTTCGCTCCAGCTCAATCTCCTCTGGGGGAAAGCTGGGCTTGCGCATAATCTCGGCGGCGAGGTGAAAGATGGGCTCAAAGTCCGCTGACACCGTTTTCAGGCTAACCAGGCTGTAGTCCGATGTGGCATCAGCGCCTAAACTGGCCCCCACATATTCCACGGCTTCGGCGATTTCTAATGATGAGCGGTGGGCCGTCCCCCGTGTCAGCAACGACGTCATCAGGCTAAACAGCCCCGCCTGCTGGCGGGATTCGTAACATTGACCGGCTTTGACAAAAATACGAGCTGAGATAATGTCAGCGACCGAGTTCTCGATGGCAATGACGACGATGCCGTTGGGGAGCTGTACACGCAAACTGCGCTGCTGGACAGGGGGCTGGGTCTGGGTAGAGGTCAAAACAGTCACTGGCAGATAGGTTTTCAGGATACGTCGAAAATTCAGAGAACTTAGAAACAGTTGTGAATGGCGATGGCGGAGATGTCGCTAAACAAAGGGCTGCTAGACAGGGTGCCGTTAGATCAGGGGCTGCTAGATAGTGGCTTTGAGGTGCATGGCAGCATACCGGTCGGGGGACAGGTATTGGCCAGCCAGCGTTTGCAATGATGCCCCCGTGGAGGCTTGGATATAGGCTGGGTAAGCCATGGCTAGCTCTGGTGTG
>JBCCRZ010000638.1:0-3968 GCA_039200855.1 Cyanobacteria bacterium P01_D01_bin.44
GAGCCACATCAGCTGGCTCATGCACACCGTCCCTACCCGCAGCCAGCGACCCCGGTTTACCCAAGACATTAGTGACGATCCGTTTTATCTGTTTTGCCACAACTACTACATCGCTCTGCAGGTTGCCCTGGGGGTTTTACTCTACGCCTTTGGCGGTTGGCCTTTTGTAATCTGGGGCATTTTTGTTCGGTTGTTTGTGGGCTTCCATAGCACCTGCTTTGTCAACAGCGTGTGCCATAAGTTTGGCTATCAAAGCCATGACACCGGCGATCTCTCCACCAACTGCTGGTGGGTAGCCCTGCTCACCTTTGGCGAAGGCTGGCACAACAATCACCATGCCTGCCAGTCCTCACCCCAGTTTGGCCAAAAATGGTGGGAGATTGATTTGGTGTGGCAAACCGTTCGTCTGTTAAGGGCTGTGGGGTTGGCAACGAAGGTTAAAGTGCAGGAAGTGAAGGTTTAGAGTTTTCTCGGAAAGGTGAGATGGTGAGGAGGTGAGATGGTGAGATGGTGAGGAGGTGAAGAGGTGTTAGCAGTGATTCAGGGGTTCAGGAGTATGAGCTTTTTCACCTAAATTCACCAGCACAGCGCCCTCACCAGTGCAGCGCCCTCACCTATCTCACCAGCACAGCGCCCTCACCAGCACTCAAAAAGTCCACCTTTGAGTCGTCGGCAGTATAACAACTTGCCAAAAAGCTGTGCTGTTCTCCAAGAAACCCGGTTTCTAGCCGCAGGTATCCAATCACGTCAACTCACGCGATTGAGATTTTCGTTTCCCAAAAACTCCACCACTTCTAGTAAGCGCCGCAGGGTCGCAGACGCATTCGCTGGTTGCCAAACCATCATCAGCTGCCGGGTTAACTCTAGCCCAGAGATCGGTCGATAGACGACCCCCTGCCGCTGGAGGGTTAAGACAGTGCTGGGCAAAATGGCTAGCCCCACATCCGCTGCCACCAGACTCAAAATTGTTAGCATCCAGGTTGCCGTGGTGTTTTCTACCAGCCGAGGCCGAAACCCTGCCAGGGCACATTGCTCAAGGAAGGATTCATAAAACGGGAACGCCCGCAGTGAGGGTAAAATCAATGACTCTGTTGCCAGGGCTTTGAGGGGGATTGTAGGATGAGCCGCCAGTGGATGCGTTTCGGGTAAGACCACCACTAGAGACTCTTCCGCCACCATTCGCCAATCTAGTTGGCGGTTTGCCAACATCGAAGGTGCCATCACTTCAAACCCAACATCTAGCTGCCCAGCCTCTAGAGCCTGAAGCTGTTGCTCAGCTGTGAGTTCGCGGAGTTCGAGGGTGACTTGGGGGGTGCGATCGCGAAACTGCCTCAACAACTCCGGTAAAAGCCCATTCGCCATAGAACTGGCAATACCGATGGTCAAATGACCGATGTCTCCCTCGGCAGCGCGTTGCGCCTGGATAATGGCCCGCTGCAACTGCTGGAGTGCCTGCTGCACTTCTTCTCGAAATACTTGACCCGCTGGCGTGAGTTGCACAGGGCGGCGGCGGCGGTCAAAAAGCTGCACGTTTAATCGTTTTTCCAGCGCGCGGACCCGCTGGCTCAGGGGCGGTTGCTCAATGTGCAAACGTTCGGCGGCTCGGCGAAAGCTATTGCCGCTCTCAACCACCATCAGAAAGTAGCAGACCTGACGAATTTCTAGGCTGCTCAGATGCAGTAGGTCCATGATGCGTCACAGAATATCACTGACCGTATTTTATATTAAAGAAATGACCATTGAAGATATAAAAGACCGGATCTAAATTGAGGGTACAGATGTTAAAAGCCAGTTAGGCACTTGCGACCAAGTAAGCCACCCGCCATTACCCCTTCCCCCTTCCCCCTTCCCCCTTCCCCATTCCCCCTTCCCCATTCCCCTTCTCAGCCGGGATTTTATTTTGTGCAGTCCCCTTAAAAGCTTTTATTTCACCTTCGGAGAGCCCCCTATGACCGCTTCAACCCTGCAGAACAACCGCTGGCAGTTTTGGATTGACCGGGGCGGCACCTTTACCGATATCGTTGCCCAGCGTCCAGACGGCACCATTGCAGTCCACAAGCTGCTCTCAGAAAATCCCGACCGCTACGCGGATGCGCCCCTTCAAGGCATTCGCGACCTGATGGGGGTGACTGCCGACCAGCCGATCCCCGCAGCACACATTTCGGTGGTGAAAATGGGCACCACCGTGGCCACCAATGCTTTGTTAGAGCGCAAGGGCGATCGCACCCTGCTGATTACCACCCAGGGGTTTCGCGATGGGCTTCGCATCGGCTATCAAAACCGGCCCGACATTTTTGCCCGACAGATTGTGTTGCCAGAAATGCTCTACGAGCGGGTGATCGAAATCCCAGAGCGGATTGCTGCCGATGGGACTGTTTTGTCACCTATCACAGACACAGCAAAGATTACCGAATCCTTGCAAGCTGCCTATGATGACGGGATTCGCGCTTGCGCCATTGTCTTTATGCAGGGTTATCGATACCCTGTTCATGAGCAGCAGGTCGCAGACTTAGCTCAACAGGTCGGCTTTCCTCAGATTTCGGTGTCCCATCGGGTGAGCCCCTTAATCAAATGGGTCAGCCGGGGAGATACGACGGTCGTAGATGCCTATCTCTCGCCGATCCTGCGACGGTATGTTCAGCGAGTCGAACGAGCGTTAGAGTCCTCGCCCCAAATAGGCTCACCGAAAATCTTTCCGCAAGACGCCTCTCCGCAAGACGCCTCTCCGCAGAACATCCCTCAATTACTGTTTATGCAGTCTAACGGAGGGCTCACCCCAGCACACTTTTTTCAGGGCAAAGACAGTATTCTCTCTGGTCCCGCAGGGGGTATTGTCGGTGCTGTGCAAACCAGCCTGGCCGCAGGCTTTGAGAAAACCATCACCTTCGATATGGGGGGGACCTCCACAGATGTCGCCCATTTTAGTGGTGAGCATGGCGACTCCTATGAGCGCGTGTTTGAAACAGAGGTGGCAGGCGTGCGGCTACGCGCCCCGATGATGGCGATCCATACCGTGGCGGCGGGGGGCGGCTCAATCCTGAGTTTTGATGGGGCTCGCTATCGGGTGGGGCCTGAGTCTGCGGGGGCCAACCCTGGTCCCGCCTGCTATCGCAACGGTGGCCCGCTGACAGTGACCGATTGCAATGTAATGGTGGGCAAGATTCAACCTCAGTTTTTCCCCCAGGTGTTTGGTCCTGAGGGTAATCAACCGTTAGATCGATCCATCGTGCAGGCTAAGTTTGTGGCCCTGGCCCAAGAGATTGCCGACGCGACTGCCACTATCACGGGTAAAGGCACCAGTAGCCAGCGCAGTCCAGAACAGGTGGCAGAGGGGTTTCTGTCGATCGCCATCGACAATATGGCGAATGCAATCAAAAAGATCTCTGTGCAGCGGGGCTATGACGTGGGCGACTATGCCCTCTGCTGCTTTGGCGCAGCTGGGGGACAGCACGCCTGTCGCCTGGCCGAAGCCCTAGGCATGAAAACAATTTTCATTCATCCCTATGCGGGGGTCCTCTCGGCTTATGGGATGGGTTTAGCCGACCGGCGGGTGCTGCGGGAAAAGTCGGTCGAGATTATGCTGGATGCGACGGTGATGCCCTCCCTGACAGCGCAAATTCACGCCCTGGCGGAGAACGCCACCCAGGCCTTAAAGCGTCAGGGTGACCAAGATATCCACACCCTTGAAGTGTTGTGCCAGCTCTACCTACGCTATGAAGGCACCGATTCATCTTTGATGGTGGATTTTGCCTCGCTGACAGATATGCAGCAGCAATTTGAGCAGCGCTACCGACAGCGATTCGGCATTACGCTGCCCGATAAGGGGTTGGTGGTGGCCACGATCACCGCAGAAGTGGTCGGCAAGACCGCAGCGCCTGTGTCTATCACGCCAGTCGCGAAGCGGACGGGCACGCCGACTGAAATTGCCACCGTTTCACTGTTTTCTGAGGGGCATTGGCACCAGACAC
>JBCCRZ010000639.1:0-3962 GCA_039200855.1 Cyanobacteria bacterium P01_D01_bin.44
AGGGCAGGCGACCCGCGATTCTAGCTGCATCTGGCTTTATGGTGGTGTGGATTTGCTACCTGGGCGTCAATATTTTGGGGAAGGGGCTGCACAGCTATGGGTGGTTCTTTTAGAGCCAAAGTCCCAGGATGCCGATCCCCAACCACAGCAAAAAGCTATAGCGGGTCAGGTTTAATGCCTGCTCAATTACCATTGGCTCAATCGGTCGCTCTGCGATGCCGAGCTTAGGCTTCTGAATAACCTCGCCCTTGTAGACATTCTCCCCCCCAACTTGGACACCGAGGGCAGCGGCGTAGGCGCACTCACTCCAGCCCGCATTGGGACTGGGGTCTGAGATCGCATCCCGACCACACACCCGCCACACAAGCCGCGGTCGTCCCGAGAGTAAACCAACTGTCAAAACCACCAACCGACAAGGCAGCCAGGTGAGCCCGTCTTCAAACCGGGCACTAAACCAGCCCAGGTGGGTATAGGGGGCACGTCGATAGCCCACCATGGAGTCGAGGGTGCTAGCCGCCTTATAAGCCATCGCCAAGGGGACACTGCCCAAACCCAAAAGGGCTCCTAGCAGGGCATAAAACAGCGGTGCAAGGACCCCATCGGTGGCATTTTCGCTCACAGTTTCCAACACGGCTCGCAAAATCTCTGACCGAGATAGGTCGTCAGTGTCACGACCGACATACTGGGCCAACCGCTGACGAGCTGTTGCCAAATCATCCTGGGCAAGTGGCACCAGCACATCACGGGCAGCCCGACGCAAACTGCGCCCCGCAAAACAGCTAGCCAGCCAAATCACCTCTAAGCCACCGCCTAGCCAGCTCCCTAGGCCCTTACCTAAACTATCCCCTAACCCTCGATGGACCCAGTCAATTACAGCAGCTGAGAACAGACCGCTGCCCCCAATCAACAATCCGGCCAGCAAAATCCCCAGCAGCCGCATCATCCAGGGTGGGGGATTTTGCTGGATACAGGCTTTTGCATAGCCCGAAATAATCCCCCCCATCGCCTGGACTGGGTGCGGCCAGTGCCACGGGTCAGCCAGGACGAAGTCGAGGAAGGCAGCGGCGAGGACCTCAAACAATGAAACTCGCCTCTTCTCCCTGGGCGGCTTGCCAGCTGCGGGCGTCGAAATATAGTTCTTCTAAGGAAATGCTGTAGAGAGCTTCTCTGAGTTTTTGGTTGAGACGTCGCCACAGGGTCAGGGTAACCCAGTCTTCGGCTTGATCGACTGGCATTGCGGTTTGGGCCAGGGGGGCAGAGGCCTCACCCACGGCCTCCAGGATTTGCCCCAATGAGATCTCTGCCGGGGGTTTAGCGAGTCGATATCCGCCGTGGGCCCCCCGAGTTGATTTGACCAGGCCAGCCCGACGCAGGTCTAAAAAAAGCTTTTCCAGATAGGGAGCAGGCAAATTTTGACGCTGGGCCACGGTATTCACCGAGGCCAACGTATTGGCAGGTTGCAGACTTAAATCTAGCAGAGCCTTAACACTGTAGTGCCCACGGGTTGTAAGTTTCATAAATCTGGCCCCTGACGCCTAGCCGAAATAACCTTAAGGAGGCCCTCCACTCAGCCAAAGCATCTCAAAATAAGAGAACTTTATCAAGTTAAAAATATCAATAAGCGCTGCTTTAAGATAACGGACCTGACTCAATTAGTTCGCAATTAAGGCAGCTCGATTGAGTTAACAGCCGGGGGTTACTTTTCCCTTAGTAATGACCCAAGTTCGGCTTAAAAAACGATAAAGCCAGGCACTTAAGTGATGAACTGTTTCAGAAAAAACATCAGTTTTGAAAAGTAGATTTGAGTTATGTCTTATTCTGCACATTTAGTGTCAATATTAAACAAAGGCAGGTTAGGATGATTATTATCAGACCCTGCAGAGATGATTCAGAGATTGTTCAGTCTAGAGATTTGAGTGAATGGCTAAGGATGTAACCGTAGAACCGTTGACTGGCAAAGCGTTACTAAAAAAAGTAAAAGAGTTAGAGCACCTTAGTAAAGAAGAGAAAGCTAAAGCGTGCGGCTACTACACTATTACAAAGAGTGGTGTTGCCAGGGTCAATATGATGAAATTTTTGAATGCCCTGATTGATGCCGAGGGGATTCAGTTAGACAGTACTCAACCCAGTAATGGCAGAGGAGGACGCAGCGCCAGCTATCGGATTACCGTCCAATCTAATGGCAATTTATTGATTGGCTCGGCTTACACTAAACAGATGGGTTTAAGGCCAGGGGATGAATTTGAGATTTCCCTGGGGCGTAAGCACATTCGCCTCAAGCAAATTGGGGGGGACGATGCTGATACTGATATCGAAGATGATTTGTAGGTCCTATCCAGTTTGAAGACTTGCGTTTTTACCTAAGATCAAACGAAGAGTAAACGATTTAAACCTGGCATCTGATGACGCTTGATGTCACTCAGGTTTAGATCATCCAGGTTTAGGTTACTCAGGTTTAAAGGGGTTACAAGTTGCCACCGCAATAAGTTCTCAAAAAAAGTTCTCAAAAAGTGATGAGTAAAGCCATCGTTAGTGGGTTGTAAAAACTGGCATATCATGCTTTGGTTTGGGGTCTATTTGAAAGGGGTAAGATGGCTTGACATCTTGCCCCTTTATTGCTGTTCTTTAAGGGCACCCTGCTCGAAGTAGGCTGGTTTTGGCTATTTGCTTTGGCCGTTTTCTGAAGTCGGGGTGGCGGTGCTGATCTTACAACCGGGGTGATACGGAAACCACTATGAGTTTGCCAATCGTTTTAGAAATTGCAGTGGGGGCTGTTTTCATTTACCTGACCCTGAGCTTGATTGCCAGTGAGATTCAAGAAATCCTCAGTACGCTCTTGCAATGGCGGGCTGAGCATCTGAAATATTCAATAGAACAGCTGCTAGCGGGTGAAACCGCCGCTGATAAAACCGATAAAAGTATGGCGCGCCAATTGGCAAATCAGCTATACAGCAGCTCTTTGATTCGCAATCTTAATTACGAGGCCGAGGGGCGCATTGCCCGTATATTCCGGGGTGTTTTGCATCTTCTGGGGGCAATTTATCGAGGGTTTACTCGCACTCGCAACGTATTTGGCGACCAAACCAGCGGTCCTTCCTATATTCCGTCAGAGACCTTCGCAGTCTCACTGTTAGAAAGCCTGCAGCTCGAGCAGTTACAGCAAATCATTACCGAATCAAGACTGCATCGATTTGTCCAAGAACGCCTGAGCCTGCCCGTTAACAACGTGATCAACGATCTCAAGGCCAGCCTGGGAGATGAGTTTGTTTTAACGGCTGAGTTGCGTAATTTTGAGGCTGCTTTAGAGCAGATTCTGCAAGATTATCAGGTCCAACGGGTGACCCTGTCCCAAACCTTGGAGCGGCTGATCGCAGAGCTGACCGGTTTGATTGATCAAGCTCAGCAGGTGCTGCCTGAGGGACATCCCGTGACGACAACCTTTGTGCGCCGATTGCAATATCTACGCACTAATCTGTTAGGTAATTTGGACTCTGCTGTGGTGGTCCTTAAGCAAATCCAACCCACGTTGCAAGAGTTAATTGCCCTGCTGGACGATCGCAGTCGACTCTACGGCGAGTTGGTCACCATTGCCAACCGCGAAGGCGGGATGGCTCGCCAGCTCCTCGATCGGTTAAAAAATCTCCAGCTGCCCCAGCAGTTGCGCCGGAGTTTGCTCAGCCTGGCCACCCAAGCCCAGAGCAAAGCTGACTCCGGGGAATCCGCTTTGAGCAATTTGCAACTGGAGTTAGAAAACTGGTTTGAGCGGGGAATGGACCGAGCCTCGGGGGTGTACAAGCGCAACTCTAAAGCGGTGGCACTCCTAATTGGGATTGCGATCGCAATCACCATCAATGCAGATACCTTTCACATCGTGAGTCGCCTCAGTATTGACCAGTCGGTACGTAGCAGCATTGTGCAGAGCGTCGATCAGCTCAACGCCCAGACCCTATCAGAGCTGTCCA
>JBCCRZ010000640.1:0-3957 GCA_039200855.1 Cyanobacteria bacterium P01_D01_bin.44
GACCGGAAATTCGGAGATTTCGAGATGTTGCGATCGCTTATCATACACGCCGACGATCAGCAGTTGGCTGCCGTCAGTGGCCGATTGCCCGGTGGCAATGGCAATGCCGTAGGACTCGGTGCCGTAGGGGTCAATCTCAATCTGATAGGTTTGAAACCGCTCGGCCACGGCCAGCTCCATCTCGGTTTGCACGTCCTGGCGGAAGGCGTCCCAGGCGTTGGGGCTAGAGGCTTTGCTGGCTAACAGCAGTCCAAAGGGTACAGAGACAGTCAGCAGCAGGGTTAAACTTAATCGCCAAACGGGCTGGGAAAATGGGCGGAGAATACGGATAGGTTTCATCGGGGATGTTGAAAAGGGTATAACATTTGCCACCTGTCAATTTTCCCGATTGACGGCAGTAGATAACCTCTAGGGTCGGGTTTTGAGGGGGGGTATGCCAGTGATCAGCGCGCCAGCCAGGCGGATAATGACCAGACCTGGACGACGGCATCTAGATTAAGGGGGCCATAAAGGTGGGGAAAGGTGCCATGGTCAGGGACGTTGTCGTAGCGCAGGTCGGCCTGGAGGCGATTAGGCTCAATCTCCAGGAGGAGGAGCCCGGATTGGTCTCGGTAGAACTGATTGGCAACCCAGGCGACCTGATCTTTTTGGGAGAGGTGGATAAAGCCCTCGGTTGAGAGAGAGGTGGGACGATAGGTGCCCTCGGTTTGGGCGGTTTGCCAGGTGGCTGAGTCGGTAATGTGAAAAAGCATGGGTATGGGTACCTCATAGCATCTCAGGTAATACTTTGGAGAGCAGAGGCATTCCCAATAAAAAATATCACCTACAACTTTTAATACATTTCAGAGGTCAGTCTTGACTAATCCCATGGTTGAACCATGCCGCCAAGAGCCCGAAGTGGGTGTTATTTTGCACTTTTCTGGACGTTCTGAAAATCGAAGCTTGAAGCGCTTTGGATATAAGGGTTTCAAGCTATGGTATCTTTTCGTCAGGAGCCAGGTCGGCGCCCCTTTAGGCGTGGCATAATTTACCTCGACTACGATTAATTTATTGCGCTCTCTGCTTGATAAGCATTTAAGAAAAAACGGATAACTTCATCCACATGATGGTCGATTTGCTCAGCGCTGTAGGGTTGTCCAATATCTAGCAACGCTTGGCGCTGAAATTCGCCTAAGACCAAACTGAAAAACTGCATAGATGCAACTTCCGGATCGGTGAGCTGCAGGGTTCCCTTTTGTTTCTGACGTGTCAAATATTGAGCGATTGCTACAATGGCTTGTTTTGGTCCGTTATCGTAAAATTGCTTGGCCAGTTCAGGAAAGCGGCTTGCCTCGCCAACGACGATGCGCTCCAGGTTGATGGACTCGGGTGCAAGAACCACAGCCAACAGCTCGTGGGCAAACGTTGTGAGAACCTGTTCAACGGATTCAGTCGTTTTTTCTATCTCAGGGAACAAGGTATATAGCGAGTTAATGCGGTGACGAACAACTGCGCCGAACAGCTGCTCCTTGTCACCAAAGTGCTGATAGATGGTGCGCTTGGCCACGTGGGCTTTGCGGGCGATCAGATCCATACTGGTTGAGCCATAGCCATGCTGCACAAAGACCTGCGTCGAGTCTTCGAGTAGCTGCTCTAGACGCTGTTCAAGGGTCCCGCTGGCAGGACGACCGCCTTTGGAGACTTTATTGCTAGCGCGTTTTTGAGAAGAGCCTCGTTTAGAGGATGCTGTATTGGTCATGGCGTGTTCTAGGTCGGTACCTTTACGTGTCATCATCGACTGCTTGAAACGGCACTGGCATTGATTGCAACGAACCCGTTTCGTTTTCTGACTTTTAATATCTTAGTATAAATCTCACCGATCCGTACGACCTATTGTGGGAGGAACCAAGCCATAGAGATACGCCCCATTGCAGCGGTCAACTGCTGACCGCTGCAATGGGGCGTTGTCCTTTTAAGGCCCAGATTTTGCGAATAATGGGGTTGAGGCCCAGTCTGTGTTTATCAAAGAACCAGTCTTCGACCGTCGCTACTGGAAGCTGTTGTTCGAGTTCCGTTGTTCAGGTAGGGAGTTTTCTTAAAGGCCGCTTGTTTCACTGAGTATGGTTTTAATTTTATCTAGAACCACTGCTTCTTCTGGAGAAACCCGTTGATTGTCGAATGGCTTGCTTCCTACAGCTTGAGCGACGCGATCGCAACAGCCATAAAGCAGCTCTTTGTATTCGCGCAATTCTTCTGGAGTAGACTTCTCTGTTAAAAGAGCGATTGCCTGGTTAATATGGGTTACGGCTTGTTCTAATATGTCACCTGGATGTTTACGGATAACATTGGCGTGATCCATCGCCATCTTACGCTTGGCCTGATGGCCGAAGAGGGCATGAATTATCCGATTTGTAGGGTATTTGCCGGTTGCACCCGCCAATTCCTGCCTGAGAGTTGCCACCTCTAGGAGATCAGCCAGAGGACCCGTTTCCGCCATAGATACCGCCACTGCACTCAGGGTAACGGCATTGCTGAGAGTAATTAGCTCTTCTACTTCATAGCCTGCGGTGTAGTCAATATCGTGATACTCGCTAGAATAAAGCTGAAACACGTCGTCTTTAATCCAATCCAGCGTGGTTCTAACATTGTGAGCAGGTGTAGGAGTTAGCCCCAGGTACATTATCTGCCGAATCTTCTGTCCCACAGGCCCGACGATCTCGTAGCGATCAAACACATTGGCGACACTAATCCCCATCCCCAGCTTCATCATAGTGCCTCGAAAGCTTACGCTAGAGGTGGGTAAGGATTCTCGATGCTTAGCCTTTGCTATCAGAGCCGCAGCGATAGCTCCTCCCTGCTGGTAGGCTACCTGAGCTGTAGCGGGTAGTGGCTTGCAATCGGAACTATTGGACTGGATAACGGCACAGTCCCCTGCGGCGAAGACATCGGGATACGCCAAAAGCTGAAGGGTCGGCTTTACCAGGATCTGTCCTCGTTTAGCCCGCTCACTCACTGGAATTGGCAGTGACTGGATGAGCGGATGAACCTTGGTCCCAGCCGTCCAGACAACCGTACCTGCCGCCAAAGATTCATGTTTATCATTGCGAGTAAATTCCACCCCATCGAGATGTACAGCTGTCACCGAAGCGCCTAATATCAGCTCTGGTTGAACAGCGCGATTTTCCATCGCCTTCATTGCAGTGTCCCGAAGACGGCTGTTGATGTCACCTGTGAGAATATCACCCCGATTCAGCAAAACGATGCGAATGTCTTCTGGACTGCCGTCCATTGTCTCGTACCACCGGGGTATTAGGTCCCCTAAGGTCAGGGCTAGTTCTACCCCGACCGGCCCCCCGCCAACAATCGCCACAGTTAGCAGCGATCGCCGTTCCTCGATAGACGGACATTGCACTGCCTCCTCTAGCCGTGCCATCAGATGCTGTTTGAGAGCATCTGCATCGGCTTTATCTTGAAACGTTAAAGCATGGTCAGCGGCCCCCTCAGCGAAAAACGCCGGAACGCTACCCGTTGCCAGCACTAGGTTTCCATAGTCTAAAGTCGCACCCTGCGAGAGATGGATGCGACGAGCCGCCAAATCAACCTGGGTTACTGTGCCTTTAACAAACGAGATGTCACGACCGTGGAGTAACTCGACGTAAAGAGGATGGATTTGATAGGACTCCATCTCCCCACTCATATAGTCATATAAAAGGGGTTTAAAGCAGAAACGATCGGTGCAGTCAATTAACGTGATGGGTAATTGCTCAACTCCCCCCTTTCAGGGTATTGCCAAAATGCGCCAATATCGTAGGGTAAGAATATGCGTGAACTTCCCGATCTGAGTAGTCTAAGCCCCGAGGGGGAGCAATGCAAAATTGTGGGCGTTGCCCACATGCTCGAGGCGATTTCAGAGTAGCTAAAAAAAGTAGGATTTTCCTGTTAACACCAGTCAAGTGTTGGAAAATCCTACAATGAAAA
>JBCCRZ010000641.1:0-3937 GCA_039200855.1 Cyanobacteria bacterium P01_D01_bin.44
CGTGAATACGCCAGAATTGTGGTGGAACATGGGTCGGTGCCCGAGTGGTTAATGGGGGCGGACTGTAAATCCGCTAGCTATGCTTACGCTGGTTCGAATCCAGCCCGGCCCACCACAGTTGATTTTAGATTTGTGATTTTGGATTTTAGATTGCTGTAGCTCTCAAAATCCAAAGTCTAAAATCCAAGATCATAACGCCCTTATAGCTCAGCGGTAGAGCACTCCCTTGGTAAGGGAGAGGTCACGAGTTCAAGTCTCGTTAAGGGCTTTAGGATGCCTTGAGGGTTAATAGGGTTGAAATCAATTTGCTTTCTGCTGTGGTGCAGGCGTTTAGCAGGCTGGTTTGGGCTTTAGGGGTTAGCCATAGCTGGGTTTTGAGTTCAAATCTGAAGTCTTGACCGAGCGCAAGGCCTTGGCCAGTGAGCTTATTGAGGATAAGTTGGCGGGTCAATCGGTCCAGATCTAATTCTGGTTTGAGAGCGGTTCGATTTTGTAATATCCAGTTAAAGGTGATGTCGGCATGCAGCGCACAGTCATAAAGCGCATGCAGCAAGGTTTGCTCAATGTCTTTGGGGTTCTCCAAAAATGATAGAAAGGCTTTGAGAGGCTTAAATGCTTGTGATGTATGGGTTTTAAAGACGCTGATGGTCACGACGAGGGCGGCGTCGAGATGTTCTGGTTGGCTAGGCATACCAGTGCTGACTGCTCGAGACAGGAAATGATGAGCATGCATCTCACAAAAATGGTTATCTTATTGGCCGAGTACAGAAACCAGCTGTGACTTTTTTGTAACAGTTTTGATCACCAGTTGAGAATGGCTCGAATTTGACGGACCAGCGCTTGGGCTTCGAAGGGTTTGGTAATCACCCCCGCCACACCTAACTCTCTGAAGCGTTGCTGTTCGCTGAGACGGGCTTTAGCTGTTAAAAAAATAACTGGAATAGCGGCTGTTTGAGGATCGGTCTGCAACTGATGAAACGTGGCCACCCCATCTTGGTTAGGCATCATCACATCAAGCAGGATGGCATCCAAGGCTTCAGTTTGTGCGATCGCAACGCCTTCTGACCCCGATACAGCTGTCAGCACGTCCCATCCCGCAGCAGTTGCCAGCGACAACTGAATAATTTCTCTGACCCCAGCCTCATCGTCAACGACTAAAATCCGTTTCATGATCTACTTACAATAAAATCGCTCTATCAAATCGGAGCCTCGCAAAAAACACCCTGCTTCTCGAGAAATATCCCGAAGTTACTTTGCCACATAGCTCCGACCAAGGCAATCCGTGGATAGGTGCTTGCTTTAAATCATTTGGATAGTTTTTTAGCCACTTTTGAGAGATTTTGCTGGGGCCTCTGGGGTCTGCCGATTGGCATTATTGTCCTTGCTCTGGGGAATTGTGAAACAAAAGCAGCTGCCTTGCCCCAGCTCGCTGTCTGCCCAAATATGGCCACCGTGCTGTTGGAGAATGCTGCGGCAAATTGCTAGACCGAGTCCGGTGCCACCCTTTTGGCGAGAGTCTGAAGCATCTACCTGGCAAAACCGATCAAAAATTTGATCGAGTTTATCAGCAGGAATGCCCCGTCCTCGATCTTCGATCTTGAATAAAATGACGGGACCCGTTACTGGATGTTGCGATGTGGGGAGCTGGCTGGTTTCTAACTGTGCTATATCACTCGGGGGGATAGGTAACCTTTGCGTGCTGATCTGGACACTGCCTCCAGGGTCAGAAAATTTGATGCCATTGTTAAGTAAATTAGTGAGTACCTGCATAAGGCGATCGCCGTCGGCAAAGATGTCAAAACCAGGGTCGCTGAGTTTAAGGTCAACACCGGCTTGCTCTGCTTGCATCTGCGCCAGGATCAGGGCCTGGTGGTTGAGCTCAAGGGTATTGAGCCAGGTGCAGTTGAGCTTAAGGATGCCAGACTCTAAACGCTCTAACTCTAGAATGTCGTTAACCAGGCCCACGAGTCGGTGGGAATGCTGTGCTGCAATCTGGATAACGTGCTGTCCTTGGGCTGATTGGGGGGGTGTCAACCCCGTTGAGAGTAAGTCTAGTGCGCCGTGCAGGGCCGTCAGGGGAGTGCGCAACTCATGGCTGACGGCGGAGATAAATTCTTCTTTCATGCGCTCAATGGCAGCACGCTCGGTCACATCGATGAGCACTGCCAGCGATCGCACTATCTCCCCCGAGGCATCCCTTTCTGCCGTGGCAGAGAGCAACACATCGATAATCTCTCCGGTTTTCTTGACAAACTGATACGGCACTTCTCTGCAATAGCCGGTCTGAAAGTACTCTGGCAGAACCACTTTGACGGCGTACTGACGAGAGGCCTCGGTTAAAAAATCGGTTGATTTATGATAGAGCACCTCTGCTCGGGTGTAGCCCATTTTCTCGAGCCAATAGTCGCTGACACTCACCAGTCGCCCCTGGCGATCGATGGAGTGCATCATCACCGGGGTATGGTTGTAGAGCATGCGATACCGCTGTTCGCTGGCACGCAAAGCGGCGGTGCGTTCTCGTACTCGGGTTTCTAGCTGACTATTCACCTGACGCAGTTGAGCTTCGGCTGTTTTTAACTTACTGATGTCGCGTCCCTCTGGCAGCAGCAAGATAATTTGACCGTTTTCATCTCGAATGGGTTTGATTGAGAAGTCAACAGGGGCTACTTGCTTGTTATGTCCCCACACATCGACTTCATAGCGGATAAACTCCCCTTGGGCCGCTTGGGTAATGGCTTGCTTGAGCTGGGCTTGAGTTTTGGGTGAAATGGTCCACCAGTAGGTTTCCCAAAACGGTTTGTTGACAACGTCTTCTCGTTTTAGGCCCCCAAAATCTAGGGCAGTTTGGTTGGCCTCGATCAGGATGCCGTCTGGGGTCATCAGGCCAATGAACTGGAAGGTTTGGTTAAAAATAGCTTGAAATCTTTGCTGACTTTGCCGGAGTGCAGCTTCGGTCTGTTTGCGATCGCTAATATCTGCATGGGACCCCACCAGGCGAATCGCTTTACCGCCGTCATCAAATAGAGCATGCCCTCGACCCAAAATCCATTGATAGCTTCCATCTTTGCACCGCAGTCGGTATTCTTCTTGAAAATAGGGAGTTTGCCCGTGGCGATAGGCCCAGTCAGCCTCGATAATGTGCGCTAAGTCATCGGGGTGGATGCGGCTCCACCACTCGTTGTTATCGTTTCTAAGTTCGTGCTCAGCATAGCCCAGCATTTCTTTCCAACGGGTTGAGAGAAAGGTCTCACCCGTTCGTAAGTCAACATCAAAAATGCCGTCGTTTTGCACGGCCAGCTGCCAGCGTTCTTCACTTTTGCGCAGGGCAGCTTCGGCTTGCTGGCGCTGGAGGGCATTGCTAAGGATTTGGCTAAAGGTTTCTAAGAGCTGGATGTCGCTCTCTGACCAATTGGTTTTGCCATCAAAGGAGGCAAAGCCAACGCCGCCCAGAACCTTGGTTTGAGAGACCAGCGGTACTGTGAGCACTGAGTGGAGATTGACGTGTTGCCAACCAGCCTGGTCGAGCGCCAACTCGGCGGGTACATTCGCAACATCTGGTACATGCACAATCTCACCCTGGAGCAGGTCTGCCAAACTTTTGGGAAACATCGTCACAGGCACATTTTGAACCAGGGCAATCTGCGGCGAGTAACCCGGAGCGACCCATTCATAGGTAAGGCTGATGGTGGTCTGGTCGGTTGAAAAGAGAAAAATAAAGCTGGTGCCAACCTGGGTGAACTCTCCCACTGCTTTAAGTGCCTGATCGATAGCGGCGGGC
The DNA here is from genome assembly GCA_039200855.1 of Cyanobacteria bacterium P01_D01_bin.44. Classification (GTDB taxonomy): domain Bacteria; phylum Cyanobacteriota; class Cyanobacteriia; order Phormidesmidales; family Phormidesmidaceae; genus SIO4C1. Next base: position 3,779 of record JBCCRZ010000641.1, read on the forward strand.
ACCGCTTGATCGTTGAGGGTGATAAATCGGGTTGAGATATTTGCAATGAGTTGATCAAAGGCAATGCGATGTTTGAGCTGGGCTTCCAGTTGGATACGTTCTTGAATTTCTTGCTCCAGTAAATTATTAGTATTGACTAAATCAACGGTGCGCTCTTTA
>JBCCRZ010000642.1:0-3927 GCA_039200855.1 Cyanobacteria bacterium P01_D01_bin.44
ACCTGAATCCGTTGGGCCGGTGAGAGGCTGGTAAAAATCTCTTGGCGGAGTTGCTGCGCCCGCGCCTCCAGTTGGTGAATCTGCGTCGAAACATCGACATCATTATCTTCGGCCAACTCTCTGATCTGCACAATTCGAGACTCTAGCTCAGCCAGCGGCTTCTCAAAATCGAGCAAAATCGGTCTTCGTTCAGTAGTTGCCATATCGTCTTAGGTGCGTCGCAGCGATGGATCCAGGTTAGCGCAAAGCGCCCCCTTCCCATTATCGTGTGCAGTACCCTGTTTATCTCTGTTTGTAATTTTAGGGGGTATTGATGAGCAGGATGAGTGCCGTGGTGAAGAGCACACTAGAGGTCACACTAAAAGTGGGCGAAACCCGTGTTTGACAGAAGCCTTGCCAATCAATTCCATCTTGTCGAGGGTAATTTGATTGCGTCCCCAGGAGAAATTGGTGTGCCATTTCTCAAACTCGAGCAGCATGGACTCTGCAAAGCAGGCGAACAGCTGACGGGCCGGGACGTCCATAGCCACGATATTCATGATGTGCCAATCAATGTCGAGGGAATGCTCGACAATGCCGCCCTTTAGGACGTGAATGCCGGGATAGTTGAATTTGGCATCTAGATTTTTGGGATAGCCGCCATCTACCATCAGGCAAGGCTGCTTGAGCGTGGACGGATCTACCTCAACCCCTTTAGGCATGCTGGCGACCCAAACCACGATATCGGCTTGGGGGAGGGCTGCTTCGAGGGACATGGGCTTGCCAAAGCCTAGCTCTGCCTGGAGATTTTGCAGGCGCTCCTGGTTGCGGGCAATCAGCAATAGCTCCTGGATCTCGGTGCGCTGAGACAGCCAACGACACACCGCACTACCAATGTCACCCGTCGCGCCACAAACCGCTACCGTCGCCTCGGACAGGTCAATGCCATACTTAGGCGCAGCCTGCTCAACCTGGCGACAAATCACATAGGCGGTGTGGGTATTGCCGGTGGTAAACCGCTCAAAATCAAGCTCTATGTTGCGAACCCGCTGGATTTGATCAAGCTTAAAATTCTCAAAAATGATTGAGGAGAATCCCCCCAGTGCGGTGATATTAATGCCATTCTTTTGAGCATGGGCCATTGCGTTGAGAATCTTTCGAGTAGCGGCTTTGATACGACGACTAGCCAACATCTCTGGCAAAAAGCAGGACTCGACATATTTGCCCTCAATGGTCTGACCTGTCGCACTGGTCACCTTGATGTGATCCACGATCTGGGGGGGAGCGCTACACCAAAAATCTAAATCTTGATCCGCGTACTCGGGATATCCTAAGTCGCGGGCAACGGAGCGGGCATGTTCTAAGCTTGTGAGGTGACCGATTAAACCAAACATTCGAGGCTTCAAAAAAGATGACGAACAGACCGCTTCATTGAGAAAAGGCACCCAGATACCAAATCAAGGCTCATCCCTATGGGTAAAAGCTGATCCTTTGACTGTAGTTTAAAGCGGCACACAACAAAACTTTACACTGGATTGTCAGACAGTCGATAGCTGCAATCACGAATTCATTTTTCTTCTCTAAGAGACTTTTAGAAAAGTGCTGCCTGAGAGGTTGATTGTCTAACCCCTCAGACAAAGGTGATCAAGACAGAAGATGTGAACTGGTTGATAGCCTTTAGGCCATGGCCAGCCCCTGGGCTGACAGGCGCATCACATCGCGGCTGGTAAAGCCAATATTGGCAAGCGCTTCGCCGTAGGTGATCATGAAGTCCTCAACCAGGGCTTCTTTTTCCATGCCTAGCTCAGCTGCATCGGCCTCTACCTGGTTGAGCATTTTCCACACCAGGGGTAGATTTTGGCGATTGGCTTCTTCTAGCTCAGCCTTCGCATCGTCAAAGTTAGCTTTGAGCCACTCTTCGCCAAAGTTCAGGTGCAGGTACTCATCCTTGACCACGCCCTCAGTGATTTTACGTGCAAAGTCGTCTGCAACCGGGATATAGATGTTGTAGGCGGAGATAGCAAAAGTTTCAATAATTAGAGACTGGATCAACAGGCAGGTGACAATCCGCCCTTCTGCCCAAGCGGTTTGAAAGTTCTCATGAAGCTGGGCAAAAAATGCCTTGGCAAAGTCCATGTCTGGGGTGACGTCTAAATTTTTCCCGCAGGCTTGAAACCCCTTCATGTGGCGTTTTTCCATGCGGGCCAGCTTAATAAGCTCATCCTTGTAGTCAGGCATGCGCTCTGCCAACTGTTGGTAGTTTGAGTTAGCTTCTAGCTCCCCCTCAATCACAATCGCATTAATGCGGCTGTAGGCATCCTTATAGATTTCACTATGAAAATTAATGGTTGGGCTGGCCTCAAGCTGCGCCATATTTATCCTACCTATGTCTGCTTTACGATAGATCGATTATCAATACCAGAAAGGTAAAAGCACGGTGCTTAAGACCTGTCTATGTCGATCCTTAATAGCACACTTTACACTTTTTCAGGCTTGGATGTGTGGGTCATAAGGCAGAGAAATTAAGTACAAGTGCCTATCCATAGAGAACTGAGTCGTTTAGGGACCCATAGATTGTTAATTTCTATAGAACTGATTGGCAAGGTTGATGATTAACAAGTTTGGCCTCGGGGGAAAGCTATGGCGCTGGCTCAACTTACTGCTGATGCTATTAGGAGCCGCCCTAGTGCTCTGGCCTCTGGCCGTAGTATTTATGATGGCCTTTACCTCCGCAGGCGTCGGTTCAGTCGGCTCAGTCTCTGTAGAGCCAACCGCAGGCTCATGGACCCTGGCTAATTTTCAGCAGGCTTGGCAGCAAGGCCATTTTTTGCGTGCCTTTGCCAACTCGGTGGGGGTGGCCCTGGGGGTGAGCGCGACCCAAATCTTGACCTCTGCTCTGGCGGGCTATGCCTTGGCCCGACTCCAGTTTCGAGGACGGCAGCTGATTTTGCTGTGGATCTTGGCAACCCTGGTGATCCCGCTTCAGCTTTTGGTGGTGCCGATTTTTTTAGTGCTCAAAGCGGGGCACCTGATTAATAGCTACGGCGCATTGATTTTGCCGACTGCCGCCAATGGCTTTGGCATTTTCTTATTGCGCCAATATTTTCTCACTATTCCCCCTTCCCTGGAGGAAGCTGCTGCCCTGGACGGTGCTAATCGTTTGCAAATCCTCTGGCATGTGACCCTGCCCCTGGCCCGCCCCGCCCTGACCACCCTATTTCTCTTTACGTTTATCGGTGAGTGGAACGATTTGTTTAAGCCGCTGATGTTTACCACCCGTCCCGAGCTGCAAACCGTGCAGCTTGCCCTGGCTTCATTTCAAGAGCAGTTCACTAATAACTGGCCGCTGCTAATGGCGGCTGTCGTGATTGCTACGGTGCCGGTGGTGGGGCTGTTTTTGATCGGCCAGCGACAGTTTATTGAGGGGATTGCGGCGACGGGGGTGAAGGGTAGTGGGTAATGGACTTCGCCAAAGTCCACTACCCTTCTATATCATCCGGTATGATCTTGAGCCGCACGGTGCGGGATGCTGGGCTGTTGGGATCGCCGAGTTGAATTTCAATCAGTTCACTGGTGAGCGGTGCTAAGGCATTTAGCAGCGATCGCAAATGGGGCGTACTTTCTCCACTATCTACATAAACCCTGTCAGACAGGCCATTTAGTCGTTTCCAGGCGGTGTAGAGTTTGGTGGCGGCCTGCTCTAGCAGGGTGGCCTGGTTGACCAGATCGGCGGTGGAGTTGAGGCAACCCACGCGCAGGGCTTCGTCGAGGGCCAGTTCCAGGTTGACTACATCGGGGTCAATCGTCTGGACCTGGCTGGCGGCGGCGATATATTTAGATAGGTAGCGGGCTTCGGAGGTGACCTGCTTGAGGGTATCCACGTCGGGGTTTAGTGCCACCTCAGTTTTGAGGGTTTCTTGATGGCTGGGGGGGAGCTTTTGCATCTCC
>JBCCRZ010000643.1:0-3902 GCA_039200855.1 Cyanobacteria bacterium P01_D01_bin.44
AGGGGAAACGCTAGCTGGCTACCGGTAATCGCCATCAAAATCAGCAAGATAATCGCAATCAGCGACATTCGCAGCGCTAGACTGGCCACCGCTCTTGCAAAAAAGACTTTGGGCGCACCAAAGGGTGAGAGAAACAGCTGCTCCAGGGTGCCGGTTTGGGCCTCCATTTGGATATTGATGGCGATGTCATTGACGATGTAGAGCGCCAGGGTCCACAAAACATAACCAACCACCACCGAGTCCAGTCGATCGCCAAAACCCATGACGGGTCCGGCCATGTATTGCGCACTCAGAAACAGTCCGTAGAAGACCGTAGTGATGATCACAATGCCGCCGATGATTTCGGTGGGGTAGCGGATGAATTGGATCCAGGTGCGTTTGAGTTCGCCGATTAAGAGGTTGAGCATGCAGAATCTAAATGGGACAGGTGTTTCTTTATGATGACGGATAATGGATCTGAGCCCAAGGAGTATAGTTGAATCGTCAGTTTATAAAGGTCTGGATATGGACAAGGTGCGTACAGCAAGACCAGGAGGACTGAAAAATGACCATCGCAGCAACCCAAGCTAAAACCTACACTGCTGAGGAATATCTGGCTTTAGAGGTGGAGTCTGATACTCGCAGTGAATTTCGGATCAGGGATACGACCGGGGTGAGAAGTTTGCTCACTATCGCACAATTGATACGTTTCAAGAGTATCTGCTAATCGATCAGTACTCTCCCCATGTTGAGCACTATGTAAAACAGGCCACCAAACAATGGCTGTTTACGGAATATAACAGTCTAGAAAACTCGTTTACGTTAGTCTCTGTTCCGGTTGAGATTGCTTTATCGGAGCTATACGAAGCGATTGAATTTGATGATATTGAAAAACATTGATCGGGTATCAACTTAAAGCGGAAAATTTCCCTGAGGATAGAAGTCTGACTCCAGGGGGAGATTTGGGTTCCATCAGCTTAGCCGACTTTGCGAACCAGCTTTAAGAAAACCTCGGTGAGGTCAGCTTTGTCTTGGCGGATTTCTTTGATAGGTAGAGGCTTAAGAATGGCCAGGATATCGTAGAGTCCTACTGGACTACCGCTGTAGAGGAGACGAGACTCATCTAGGCTAGCCCCGAGCGATCGCAACTTCCTTTCCCGCTCTATATCCAACGTGCCTTCAAAATAAATGTGATAGGCCGTGCCTGAGAACTGCCGGATCAGGTCTTGGGTGGGCTGCTGAGCAATCAGTTCCCCTTTGCGAATGACAGCAACCCGGTCAGACAAGGTTTCAGCTACGTCGAGTTGATGGGTGGTGAGCAAAATCGCGCAGCCGGAGGCGGCGATCTCGCGGATCAGGCGTTTTACCGTTTCGCTGGCTTCGACATCAAGGCCCAGGGTGGGTTCGTCTAGGAGTAAGAGTTTAGGTTGATGGACCAGGGCGACTGCGATCGCAACCTTTTGCTGCATGCCACGAGACAGCTTTTGCACCGGAGTCTTGTGCTTATCGGCCAGGTCGAATTGCTCTAGCAGGGCTTGCCCACGTTGGCGGGCCACACGACGGGGCACCTGGCGCAACCCGCCAAAATATTCCAAATTTTCCTCGGGGGTGAGTCGCCAATAGAGATTTCGATTACCCTCGAGTACGGCCCCCACCTGCTTAAGCGATTTGGGATGGCGATGGGGGTCAAGGCCCCCTATCCGCACCCAACCTGAATCAGGGCGCACCAGCCCGCCAATCATTTTGATAGTGGTGGTTTTACCCGCACCGTTTGGCCCCAAAAATGCCAGCACCTCCCCCGCACCGATGGTGAGTGAAACCTCCCGCACGGCCTCAAAGCGACGCTTACCGCGACCATAGACCTTGCGTAGATTGCACGCTGCCAGAGTGGGACTCGCGTCTGGAACAGATGGACCACCCTCTATGGGATCAGCTGACAAGTTGAGCGTCATAAAGAAATTTGCTTAATATTCTGCAATCATCCTTCATCGTAACGCTCTAGCAACCCTGCAGGTATTCTTGAGCGGCTGTGAATATATTCGGGAATAATGCCCCAATCAAAATCAAAATATTTGCACATATTTTGTTACAATTCTTAAAGAAACTTGCCGACTATCTACAAATACCCTCTACCAGACAGAATGATCTTTCCTACTTCGAGCGAACCGGTCTTTCGCGTAAAGCAGGCTGAGTTAGACATTCAAGATATCTGCGGATTGCTGAGACTGCGCTGGCAGTTGGGGGCGTGGACGCTGCTAGATACCCACTTCACCCGGATTGATCAGGTGTTTTTAGTGTGGGCAGGCATTAGCGCAGCAATCTTTGCGACGGCGCAGTTTTTCCCTATGTTGAGCTGGACAACCCAAGCGACTGTTTGGGCAGTGCTCACCTGCGTTGGGATTGTGACCATGACCAACCTTGCCTGGTTTTGGGTCCAGGTAGAGCGACTGCGTTGGGTGGTTTACCTGTGGTCAGGACTGATGATTACTGGCATCGTGCTGACGGCCCACGGCATCTTTAACGGGGTGCCCATGATTTTGATTAATCTATGTGGGTTATGGCTGGGGCTATGCGCCATCGGCTATGCGGTTATGGGGTTGGGGATGCGATCTCGCAGTTTTTTACTGGCTGCGATGATACATCTGGCTACGATTTCAGCCCTGACCTCGATAGTGGTGTGGCAGTTTCTGTTAACCGGGGCTGTGATGGCGGGCAGCCTTTTGCTCTTTGCCTGCATACAGTGGGATATGCGTGACCCGATTGGACAACCTGATATTCTCTCTGCAGAAGAAAGAGAGTTTAATCAACAGCAGCAGCAATTGCGGCAGGTTTAGGGGAAATAAAAAACTCCAGCTTCAGCTGGAGTTTTTGAGGCGGAGACTATCTTATCTCATGGAAATTCTCATGTAGGGTCTGAATAAGGGTCACCCTCGTAGGGCTGCACCCCAGTATTTGGGTAAGCATCATCATCTGGGCCAAAGATTCTTGAAACGGCTTCAGAGAGATAATTCAAAATATTATTTAGCCAACCTGTCATTTTCATAACCTTATATCCTCGTAATTGACTGAAGGTAATGGACTGAAGCTGCTGCCTATAATCTCAATAAGATGATCGCTTAAACCCAGCATTCGCAACCGCGTATTCACAATCATTCACAGTTTAACGATCGCCTCTTATGTCGGTTAAGCTGATCATAGACCTGAGAAAGTGTTGAAAGTCTATTTTTTCATTAATTCTTTACAGCTCAAACCTAAAGTACATAAACATCTGGCAAATAAATAAAAGTTGTTTTACATTTCAATAACAATCGCTAACGAGGAACAGGAATTGTTGTACTCAGCGACCATCGGCTGGCGATGGGCATACGCCAACCCATGCCAAAGGCGCGATCCGTGACTTTGAGTACAGGCGGGGCCTGTCTGCGCTTAAACTCAGTGCGGCTTAGCAGTCGCACCACTTTGTCAACGACTGCTGGGTCATGGCCTGCGGCAACCAGGTCTGCCACAGACTGATGCAGTTGAATAAGCCGTTCTAGAATGTCGTCTAGGATGTCGTAGGCTGGGAGCGAATCTTGGTCAACCTGACCCGGTTTTAGCTCAGCGCTCGGGGGTTTGATTAAAATGTTTTCAGGAATAATCTCGGCGGCCATATTGGAGACTGTGAATCCAGAGATTTTGCCTAAATAGGTGTTGTCTCCGGCCTTAGCCTGGCGATTAAGCCAGCGGCATAGGGCATAAACTTTAGTTTTAGGGACATCGGCAATCACGGCCAGACCGCCATTCATGTCGCCGTAGAGGGTACAGTAGCCAACGGCCATCTCGGATTTATTGCCGGTTGAAAGCAGCAGATGGCCAAATTTATTGGAGATCGCCATCAGCAAATTGCCTCGAATGCGTGATTGCAGATTTTCTTCGGTAACGCC
>JBCCRZ010000644.1:0-3902 GCA_039200855.1 Cyanobacteria bacterium P01_D01_bin.44
CCCCCGGCCAAAAACTTGCCTCAGCGGACGATAGGTATTGGATGTGGGTTTAATGCTTACCCCACGAAATCCACCGAGCTGATGTGCCATTGCTGAGGGTCACCGTGCAGGTTTGCAACTGGCTGAGGTTGGCCCCTTTGGCCTCAACGTCATCTAAAGAAGACGGCTCAATGTGCGCCCCCGACAGGTTAGCATTGCAAAAATTTGCCCCGCTCAGCTGCACCCCTTCTAAGTTAGCCCCGCGCAGGTCAGCGCCCTCAAAATCGGCGGTGCGAATGTCGGCCTTGGTCAGGTCAACCCCCACCAGGCTGGCATTACGCAGGTCAGCTCCGATGAGATTTACCTCGCGCATTTGAGCCCCGCTCAGGTCGGCCCCGCTCAGATCTGCGTCGGTCAGATTGGCCTGAACTAGATTGGCGCGGCTGAGATTGGCCTCGCTCAAATCAGCCCCGCTCAGGTCAGAGCTATTAAACTCAACGCCGCTCAGGCTAGCCCCCTTTAAATCGGTGGCGTGGAGCAAAATCTCAGAAAAGTCTCGGTAGCCTTGATTGTATTCGTGCAAAAGTTGTTGTGTGTTCATGCCAATCTCCCTTTGTACAAAGTTGTGCTCAAAACCCGGCTTTAAGAAGGTTATCTTTCCATTATCTCGCAAGGGTCGAGGGGCAGAGGATTTTGGTAATAGAATGAAAATTTTGCCAATGAGAAGAAATAAAAGTTTATTTGTTTGCGGTCTACTGACCCTATCTGGATTTCCATCGTGAGATCCAGACAGGGCTGGGAATACTTAAAAAGTCTGATGCATTGAGCCAGCGATATCTGCTGTTTGCGATCGCATCCATTAACTCTTTAAGCCCGGCGGTTAAACGTTTGTCTACTATGAAAAATCCTATTTGGTACACTTCGGCAACCCTACTAGTTGCCCTTATGTTTGCAGGGCCTGCGGTTAAGGCCGATGAGAGCACCCTTGAAACTAACCAGGACGAAGTTGTCCAAAATGAAGCTGGCCAAACTGAGGCTGACCAAACTGAGGCGGTTCAAAATGAGCCCGTTATCTCCCAGGAAACCACCGCGGCTGATTTGGGGACTGACCTGGTCATCCGCCCCCGCTTTGGCCTCGATTTTGACACCGCTGGCAGCGGAGCTGAGTCCTTTGGCCAGTTTGAGAGCTTTATTCCCCTCTGGCAAAACGCGGGTCGCGAACTGCTCTTTTTCCAAGGACAGCTTCTATTAGATACGAATGAAAATCTGGGCACCAATCTGCAGCTGGGCTATCGCCACTACGTGCCCGGCTCAGACCGCATCTTTGGTGGCTATGTTGCCTTTGACAAACGGGGCACCGACAATGCCAGCTTTGATCAACTGGGTATTGGGCTTGAAACCCTGGGCGAAAACTGGGATTTGCGCCTGAATGGCTTTTTGCCCATTGGCGATCAGCGTGAGCTGGTGGACAGCAACCTGGTGGATGCCGGGACGCAAATCACTAACCTGCAATTTATCGGCAACCAGCTTGTTGGGGATGCTCAGCAACAGCAGGCAGAAATCAACCAGTTTGAATCAGCCTTGGGCGGGTTTGACCTGGAATTGGGGACTAAGCTGCTCGACATTGGCGAGAGTGGCGCGCTGCGAGGCTTTGCTGGGCTGTATTACTACGACGGCGAGGGCGTAGATGGGTCGCTGGGTTGGCGACTGCGGCTCCAGGCAGAGCCCACCGAGTATTTGCGGACGGGGCTGTCGGTCCAGGATGACGACATTTTTGGTACCACCGTTCGCTTTAACATCGGGGCTGCTTTCCCCGGCTACCGGGCGACGAGCGCAGGCGCAGATAACGATACCGTCGTGGCTCGTCTGGGTGAGTCCATTGGCCGCACCGGTCACATTGTGATCGATGAGCAAACCGAGGTGGGCGAAGTGGTCGCCGCCGAAGCAGATATAGCAACCGGGCCAGTGATCAACCCGGCCACCGGAGAACCCTGGTTCTTTAACCACGTAACCCCTGATGGCACAGCCGGGGATGGCACCTTTGAGCTCCCCTACAATACTGTTGCGGATGCGACCGACACCATCCCCACCGACGGCAACGGTATCATTTATATCGCTGACAGCAATGGGGCCGTCATTGCAGAAGACCTGACCATTCCAGGTGGGGTGCAGCTGCTATCGACCGGGCCAGACCAGTTTATTGCTGCCTTTGATGAGTCTATAGAAATACAGCTTCCCTTTTCGGGGAGTGGCGATTTCCCCATGATTGACGGCACCGTTACGATGGGCAGCAGTCCCAACGGGCCTACGGTGTTAGGGGGTTTTGACGTCCAAAATGGCGCAGGGCCTGGCATCATTGCTGACAATTTGCTGGGTGATATTGTCATTAGTGACAACCAGATAACAACCGCGGGCGAAGAAGCGAGTGCGGGCATCGATATTGATTTGGATGACTCACCTGCCACCGGAGACATCAGCATTCGCAACAATATTATTAATGCCGCAGACGACGACAGCGTAGAAATCGACATCAACGACACCACGTTGACCGGCGATGTCGTTATTACTGGCAACACCCTCAACAGTATAGGGGAGAGCGAATATGGTGACGATAGCATTGATATCGATACCTACTACGCGACGATAACCGGCGATATTTCCATCACCGGCAACACGATGACCGCTGGTGAGACCGGGGTCGATCTTGATTTCAACTACTCAACGACAACAGGGGATGTCGAAATCTCGGGTAATACCATTGATGCCGGGGACACAGGTATCGATGTCTACGCTGGTGAATCTACCCTAACTGGTGACATCACGATCACTGACAATGAAGTCGCCAAGTCAGGTATTTCGGTCTCGTCTCAATATAGTAATCTCACAGGTGATATCACCATTAGCGAGAACACTATCGAAAACGGTTACAGCTATGGTGTTGGTTTTAACAATTACCAAACAACAATCGATGGGGATGTTGTCATCAGCGGTAATGTTATAGAGGCCGAAGGTTTTGGTATCTTTGCTGTCAACTATAGCTATAACGATATCAATGGCGAACTGATTATCAGTAATAATGTGATTGGGGCGGAAGATCCTGAAACCGCTCCTTATGGCGGTGTTGTTATCTTCAATAGTGGAGAAAGCACCATCAGTGAAGGGGTGACCATTAGCGGCAATACCGTCAATGCTCAGTCTGTTGGTATTGGCCTTGCTAACTATAGCTACAGTGAGATTGCGGGTGGCGTCACCATCACAGACAACGCAGGTGTTCAGGTTAGCGGCGACACCGATGGCGGTTTCATTTTCGTTGGCGATGGAGCGACGGGCATCGCAGTGGGCAACGGTTATGGCAGCACGATCGCTGATGGCGTCAGTATCAGCAATAATGGCCCCATTCAAGTCACGGCGGATGAAACAACGCCAGCCCTGGGTATTGTTGTTTTCAATGCAGAGGGTCAGATTGACGGTGACATTACCATCAACAACAATGAGTCTATTGATGTAGAAGGGGCAAATACAGATATTAACCCCACCGATCCGTCTGACTTCGGTACAGCTGGAATTGCTGTGGTCAATTATTCGGATGGAGATCCCGCCACTATCAACGGTGATGTGACTATCAGCGGAAATACAGCTGTAGACTCTAGCGAATATGGCGTTGTTGTTGTCAACAGCTCAGACTATAGCTATGGGGGCGATGGCATCATAGGTGATATTACGGTTGCTAGCAACGGTGTCATTGCAGTCGATGACGGCGTTTTAGTGGTTAATCTGGACGAGATTGAGGGCTCGGTGATTCTTTCAGGGAATACCATCGAGTCTGGTGACGATGATGGAATTGATTTCAGTAACCTGACGCCCGCTAGCAGCATTGGGGGCGACGTGACGCTGACCGGCAACACCATTGATGCCGCAGACGA
>JBCCRZ010000645.1:0-3897 GCA_039200855.1 Cyanobacteria bacterium P01_D01_bin.44
AGTGGGGTACCTGACATGTAACGGTTGCCCGACAGTTGACAGGGCCGAGAGCCTAAGTCGAGATTCATACGGGCCTGAGGGCGCTTCAACTGCTTATTTCGAAAGAGGGATGACAGGAACTCCAGCACGCCAAACAAAATACGCTCTAGCCGAGAGAAGGGAAGAGGGGTATGAATTTGATAGCTGGAATCAACGTCTGAAACTGGCTGGGGTTCAGAGGTCGACGTCTGAGCGGATGGCAAATCGGCAGAATTCAGATGATCAGATTGAGGATTAACAGAAGTCATGACAGATGCTCCAATTCGCGGGATGAGGGATTCATCAGTACTTTTGGGCTGTGCTGAGAGCTATAGATGCACCTCTAGAGAGGTAGGGGGTTTTGCAATCAGGGTAAAACTCAAAAGGGTAAAAACTCGGGAAGAGACTTGATGGTTCACCAGGCCAAAGCCCGACGTGCTTACTGACTTATTAACTAATAGACAAACCCCCTATTGAGTTATGCAGTTGTAGTCCAGTTTGTAAAACGTACTGATTTTTAGACGGGTATTAATGTGCCATCCGGACAAGAAATATAAATCTTAAAATTTTACATTTGCCTTTTTAAGCAAGGATTCCGACGGCTTCGTTGGCTTGTCCTTTAAACCTTGACGGCTCGCTTTGACATATGTGCCAATCTGAGGATCAGCTGCGGCGAGTTGGTCTTAGATAGAGCCAGAGGGTGAGACTGGTAAAAAACCAGGGAATCAATAGCAAAAAAGAAATATAAATCTGCAAGCTGAGTAGCCCAAATAAAAAGGTCAGCCCTACCGCGTATTGTCGGGCGCGATCGCACTCGGCCCGTGACAGACTCCGCCATTGGATCGTCACCCCTTTGCCAATCAGAGCGGCCAATAAAATCATCCACCAGTCAGGAATTTTAGAGATGTGATGGTGGTTAAGCCAGTGGTGCACCATATAAGCGTTGAACTGACCGTGGGTGATGTTGCGATCGCATCCCTCCAAATCTGTGGTGAACGTATTCAGTACCTGCCCTTGTCTACACCAAAACAAATAAGCTAGAGGCGCTGATTGCTGATCCAGATTACGCTCGTAGGTACCCGCTGCGATCAGGGCGATGCGCTGCTCTCGGGTTTCCTGAGCGACGGCGGCTTGGGAAGCGGGTGCGAGGAATTTTTGGGCCGAGACCCGCTGATAGATCTGATTGGGGGGCAGCGACAGATCCATCATCACGGGTAGCCAGGTTGACTGCACCCAGGGTAATTCTTGGCGTCGAAATGACAGGTCTATGTTCTCCAGATAGTCAATTACCTGGGTTTGCAGCGGCGTAGAACTCTCTATGGACGGCACCGGACCGTCAGACGAGGGCACCTGAGCCGCCAGGGCCACCTGATAGGCAAACGGGCAGTCGCGAGCCTCACAGGAAAAAGCTTGGGAGCGTTCCAGCTGCCACCCCTTGGGGACTTTAGCATAGCCCCGCAGACTCCACTGGGGGTTGGCGATGCTGTCCAAGCTTCTGGCTTCTATCACAAACCAGGTGGATTTCGTTTCTACCTCTGTTTGGATCAAGTCGTGTAGGCGACGATCGTCAGATTGGTTTGAGCTCAAACTGTATTGAATGCCCACCACTGGCTTCTCCAAGGTCAGCACCTGGGCCAGCAGCTGTCTCAGATAGCGATGATCGATATCGTTATCCTCTAAGGCCTCCTTACGGAAGGGTTGGGTTTCTTGATAAGTCATCAGTGACGATTCATCCACCTCGATCAGCAAGACCGGTGGGGACTGTTCGGCAGAGAGCTGATGGGTTGCCTGACGATAGCGGGCCTGCACCCAGGTGCGTGTGTCAAAAAGCACCTCATGCACATCCACAAAGAAATTTAGAAAAATGAGCAGGCCGACGGTCGCCAGCTCGCGCCGATTTGGCATCCAGCGCTTAACCTGCTGCTGCCAACTGAGGGTGGTCAGCTGATAAAAAGTCACCAGCTTGGGGCTAAACAGTAGCGGCAAAAGGTGGGCCGATGGGTAGGCCAGCCGCTCGGCCATTTGCAAATGTTGGTAGGCCCTTTGCAAGGCATCGGCAATATCCTGCCGCTCCGCCAGGGCGCGACATAGGGGAGTCAGAAACCCTTGGGCTACGTCATTGCGAATGGGCTCTCGCATCGCCACGACCTGGAGGCCCATGCGGACCAAAGACTGGGCCAAACTGAGACCACTACAGGAGTTAAAAATAGCTAGCTGTAAACCCTGTTCACGGGCCTGGATCAAATTTTCCTCCAGTTCGCTCACCGACAGCTGACAGTCCGGGGTCAGGGCAAACCGGCCCCCGGTCAGGGCGGTTTCATCGCTGTGGCCTGCAAAAAAGAGCACGTCCCAGCCAGGGGAGGCCGCTAGGGTCTCGGCGAGTTGCTGCTTGATCACCGCTGGAGGGGCGTTTTGTGGATAGGTGAAGCGTTGCAGGTGGCTTAGCGGGGCCAGCGATCGCAAAATTTTCCAGTCTTCCTGCAAGGGCAAATTTGGATCAGTGCCCAAAATCGCCAGAATTCTGGGTTTGCGGGAGGGTCGTGATTTGGCGTTTGCCGGACCTGCCTGTTCATCTACCCCGGTGCGAATAATCCGCACAGTCCCTGGAAAGGCGTTGCGTGGGGCCAGCGCCCAGGCCTCCCAGGGCAGCTTTGCCAGCAGAGGGTCATCACAAGCAATGTACACATCAACCCCAGTGCCCGACCTCGGCAAATGGGTCGAATGGGCCAGTTCTTGAAACAGCCGGGTGATTTCATCCTGGATGCACTGCTGAACCTTACGGCCTTCAGGATCGTTTAGCCATTGGTTAAAGGCATCAATCCAGGTTCGCTCTGCCTCTTGTAAATCGTGGGCGGGATCGCCAGTGCCCGGATTGAGTCGTCCGCTGGAGGCCACCCCCCCGGCTGAGGCAGTCAGTTGGTAAAACTTGAGATACTGATTTTGCCAGCGCTGATATCGCTTGTGCAGCTTGGTGGGGTAGGGCAGACTCGCCGTCACACTCTGGCGATGAGCGTCCCAGAACAGCAGTAGAAAGCAGGCATCTTCGCTCTGGGCTATTACCTTTAGTTCGAAGACGGTACGCATTGCAAGGGAAAGGCGAAGGGGAAAAGGCGAAAGGCGTTTGCGTCAGCCATACCCGAAGGGTTATGGGGGGAAAGGCGCATAGCCCAAGGGGCATTCAAGAAAAGCGGAGCCATGCCCGATAGGGCTATAGGGGGAACGGCGAAAGGAGGAAGGGGAGCAGGGGAGGCAGAGGGAGATCTTGAGGGGAGGCAGAACACAAATCATAGGATGGGCTAAGCTTCCGGCAACTGTAAGCGTTAGCCAGTCTATTCAATCTGCGAGCCCATCATTGCCGATCGTCCGACAATCCGACCCGTCCCATCAGGCAGATCAGTTGGTCACCTCAAATGAAATCGAGCGAGCGTCGTCGTTGCGTTGAAATTGGTAGGGCGACGATAGCCAGGCAGGGCCTTCGGGCAGCACCAGGGTGACGAGGAATCGATCTGACGGCTGGCCGTCTACCTGGGCGTAGAGAAAGGGGTCTTCTAGCTCTGTGGTTGCTTCGCAAATGAGGTCGGTGGGTTTGCTAATGCGCAGGGTCAAGTCGTCGGGTAGGGCTGCATTGGTTTGCATGCCCACCAAAATCAACATTGACCAATGCTCTGACCCATTCTCTGATGAGGACCAGATAAGGGTACATAGCCGCAGAGGCAAGCCTTGCCAGTCAATGTCTTGATAGGCGTGGGCGGATTCTTCTGGGATGGTCATGCCTTGCTCACGCAGGGCTGCGATCGCACGTTCAAACCGATCAATCGAGCGAAATGCTGGGGTGACCTGCGGGGGGAGATAAATCGCCAGACTTTGGGCCAGATCATC
>JBCCRZ010000646.1:0-3892 GCA_039200855.1 Cyanobacteria bacterium P01_D01_bin.44
GGGCAGAATAGGGGAGCGTATCGGGAGCGTATTCGGGATTTGTTGTGATCGGGGTGGACAACCTAACCCAACACCGCCACCGCCACCTGATGGATACTTAGAAACACATGATCAGCGCCAAGCCAGTCAATGCCAAGCCAGTCAATGAAGCCTGCACCCAACTTTCCGTCTGGATCGAAGTCGAGGCCCAGATAAGGTTGGTCTTCAATGTTTGCCCCCTTCAAAGCTATAATTTAGCGCGGTTACCTATCAACAGACGGCAGGAGTACCCGTGCAGGAGATCGAGAAATATGGGGCGCTGCTGAGTGACATCAAGCAGCGTATCCGGTCAGCGCAGTATGAAGCGCTCCGGGCCGTTAATCGGGAGTTGATTGCGCTCTACTGGGATATTGGCGCGTTGATTGTGACCCGTCAGCAGGGTGAGACCTGGGGCAAGTCCGTGGTCAAGACGTTGGCCCAGGATCTGAAAGATGAATTTCCAAAAATCACTGGCTTTTCGGCTTCAAACCTATGGCGGATGAAGCTTTTCTACGAGACCTACCAAGCCTCCGAAAAACTCGCACCGCTGGTGCGAGAAATTGGCTGGACCCACAATCTGACCATCATGGAGAAGTGCAAAGACGACCTGGAGCGCGAGTTCTACCTCCGCATGGCTCGGAAATATGGGTGGACTAAGAGTGTGCTGATCCACCAGATCGAGAACCAGTCCTATGAAAAGACCCTTCTCAACCAGACCAACTTCACCGAGACCCTGCCAGAGCCTCTTCAAGATCAGGCGACGCTGGCCATCCGGGACGAGTATATTTTTGACTTCCTGGAGCTCGGTGACCAGCACAGTGAACGGGAGCTAGAGCGGGCGCTGCTCAACAAAGTTGATACCTTCTTGCGTCAGATGGGCGGCATGTTTGCGTTTCTGGGGAGTCAGTATCGGCTTGAGGTCGGAGACCAGGAGTTTTTTATCGACCTGCTCCTATACCATCGTCGCCTCCGGTGTCTGGTGGCCATCGACTTGAAAATCGGTCGGTTTCAGCCAGAATACGTCGGCAAAATGCAGTTCTATTTGTCTGTGCTCAATGATCAGGTCCGCCTGGAGGATGAGAATCCATCAATTGGTATCATCCTCTGCAAGTCAAAAGACAAAACCATTGTTGAATACGCCCTGAAGGATTCAGATAAACCTATTGGCGTCGCCACCTACCGCATCGTTTCCACATTGCCACAGAACCTTGAAGGGCAGCTGCCAGCCCCTGAGCAAATCATCCGGTTACTCGAATCACTCGATTAAGTAGGGACATGAGAGCGCAATCGCTTTGAATCAAGCACAAACCCCTCAGAAAGCAAGCATGGATAACATTGTGAATACCTATACATAATTATCTTATTTATATGAATCATCTAAATAAGTAGATAAATTACTTGACTTTATATACAGGTATAGATATGTTGGATTTAGTTAAAGCAAGGGCATCTCTTCAAGCCCTTCTCCACACAAAGTCTTTGAGGTTTCGACACATGCAATTACTTGATACTGCAATCGTTATCACCGCGATCGCTCTTGGGTTGGCGCTAGCGGAGCCATGCCCGATAGGGCTATAGCCTCCCCGAAGGAGAATCGCCCTCGCTACCTCTCAATCCACACCCACAACCCAGGAATGAATAGGACATGCCGTTAAGACTCGAACCACACTTAGAAGACGCGATCGCATCCTGCTCAACCGGATGGCTTAAGAATCTGCTCAGAAAGGAACTGCCTAAGGTCTTGGAAGTTAAGGATACACCGGCAGGGCATCAACAGGCCCAGCAGTGGGATGCCTTGATTAAATCGAAAATGGTAGATCGGGGACTGGTTTCGTTGCGCCAGCAAAAGAACCCGATTACCGACGTTCGACGGGTGATTAAGGCTATTGACCCGAATCATCCAGCGCTTCAGGATGTGGGATTCACGCCTGAAGAATGGACTGATATCAATTTGCCAGGGGAAGAAGCCGTCGCGGGTCGCGTCGCTAAGCCCATCGAGAATCCCGATGCGATCTCAACTATGGCGGGGAGCTTGATGGCATCGGATGAGTGGAGTGAGATTGCAGCTGGGGTGACCGTGGCCACCGGCAGACGCTCTGCTGAGGTCTTGAAGACCGCCCAATTTGAAATTGCGTCCAAGTGGTCGGTCTGGTTCACTGGGGCGCTTAAACGGCGGTCTGAGCCGGTTACGTTACGGTTTGAGATTCCCACACTGGTTGAAGCGGAGCGGGTGGTCGATGCCATTGGCCGGTTGAGAACCTTGGTGGACACTGAGGGCATGGATAACCGATTGGTCAATCGCTACTTCAGCAATGATGTGGCCCAGGTTTGCGATCGCGTCTTTGAGGGGTTGGTGCCACCTCGGGAGGGCAAGGACAATCTGTATACCCATTTATTTAGAGCGGTTTATGGCACCATTGCGACCTTTTGGTTCTGTCCGCCATCCGTGCCGGAGTTGGAGTTTAGGGCGGCCATTCAGGGCCATTACAAGGTGCTGGAGGAAGGTAGGACGGAGCTAAGAAGGTCGCTGGCCGCTGCGCGTCACTATTTTGACTATGAAATTGCCGATGGGGTGATTGCTAAGCATGGCGGAAGACGGAAAGGGGTCAGACTCGATGAGCCAGGGGTGAAGGTGTTGGGTGAGTTCCGTGTTGATGATGTCGTTGAGAAAGAGGACAAGAAAATGGGGCTGAAACGGGTTTTGATTTCGGAAGAGGATAAAGAACAGGTCATCGAGTGGCAAGCGCAGTTTGCGATCGCATCCCAGGATGAAGCGATGGGGTTCGTGGTGGAGGCGGCGCAAAAAGCTTTTGCGATCGCGGAGTTATTGGACTGTGACGTTGAGGAGGTTTTGGGCGGGGTTGAGGAGGTCTTAGGGCAGGTGTCCGAGGGCAAGGCCAAGTTGGCTGAAGCGGAAAGGGCCATCAGTTTGATCGAAAAAGGGGGGGGTGGGAATCAGTCCGTTATTGAGCAGTCGCTCGCCATGGCTAACGAGTTTAATGGCTATTTGAAACAGGAGAATGAGCAGCTTAAACAGGAGCGCGGGGGGTTATTGAGTGAGGTGGAACAGTTGCGATCTCGGCTGGCACAGTTCGAGGCTATGCAGCAGCAGTTCCAGCAGTTCCAGCAGCTTTTCAGTGGGGCCGCCGCTGCGCCGGTCGCCGCTCCAAGGCCAGCTAAGACACCTGAACCCGTTGCGGTACATGAGGTAGCCCAAAATGGGACCGCAGCCACCAACACCAGGCCCAGGTCCGTTGATGGGCGCTCCTCTCCGGACGCTGAACGCGAAATTAATCTCATTATCGATGAGATTATTCAGTTCAATGAGCAGACTGCTCAAGACGATGAGGAACGGTGGCTAATCAATCAATCTATCCTCAATCAGCTCTCTACCAGGAGTCAGAGCATTATTAAACGAGTCCTGGAGAGCAGGGACGATGTTCAGGAGCATCATGATAAATATGGAATGTACGGACGACGCTGGAATGTTGGCAAAGATATTGAAATGCTGAAAACAGCGATTGGATTGGCGTAGATAGGGGCTCTGTCGCAAAAAGATCAGAAAATGAGCGACCTTTAGCCCACGTTCGAGCATCATTTCCTCCAAATCCCGATAGCTCAAGCTATAGCGCAGATACCATCGCACATTCAGCAGGGTCATCTCGGGGTGGAAGTGACGCCATTTGAACGGTTCTGAGGAAGGCACCCATTGACCGTTACGCGAGCAATCGGTGCAGCCGTCGTCATAATGCGGGTACGGCTTTGAGATTTCCAGTGCTGATATCGAAGCAGAGGAAAAGAAGAGACTCGCTTTGCTAAGGCCCAGAAAAACACATATCCGGCGAGTAAACGCTCAAAGGCACTAAAGCGAGAC
>JBCCRZ010000647.1:0-3883 GCA_039200855.1 Cyanobacteria bacterium P01_D01_bin.44
AAAAAACCCGCAAATATTGCCACAGGATTCAGCATCGAAAACAGACCGCTTTTACCCCCCAACCAGTAGTCAAGCCCGGTTTTACCAAAAAAAGGCTGCCGCCCGCCCGCCCCAAACTCCGGCATGGTTTTAGCTTGGGCAGCTGAGACGACTGCCCCATAGGGCGAGGCAGATACTACAAAGGGCAACAGCACCAAAATGCCCGCCGCAGTCCCCCATCCCAGCAGTTGATAGTCTAAGGGATCACGGGATAGCCTGACTTGCCCATGCTGATACCGCACCAGCCGAATCACCAGGGTTGCGACCGAAATCAAAACCAGATGGGGATAAAACCAGCCCTCTAACAAAATCACCCCGACGCAGGGCCACCGTGCCCGCCTCGACAGGTAATACAAAAACGCCAGCAATAGCGGAATTGCAAAGGAGCGGGGGGTCCCTGACCCCAGATCGCGCCACATCCACATCGACTGGTTGAGCAGCAATGTACTGACAAACGCGATGACTGGCGAGGGAAGGATTCTCAAGCAAAAGCAAAACCCATACATCGTCGCCACGAGCCCCAGTATCGGCGGTAGCACCTTACTGAGCAAAAAAGGATGAATGCCTAAACTAGCCGCTGTTTTATAGAGGGCCTTGTAGCCCAACGGCGCTAGGGATTGAAAATAGTCAACGATTAAATCGTTAGGAAACAGTCCTGGGTCAAGCCAACGCTGCATCCAAAAAATATGCTGGCGGGCATCGTCTTGCAGTGAATAGTCACCCGCAAAGGCCTTACGCCAAAATAGAAACCCGTAAAGTGCAGCAAATAGAAGGCTCAGTATAAGCCAAAGATTGCGTCGAGAAGGTTGAGGCTGGGAGAGATCCAAGAGTCTGTAGGTCTGTTGAAGCTTAAAAGTGACTCTCCTATCGAAACATGTTTGTTTCAGATCGAGTATGCCGCATCCCCCGTAGCATGGAAAAATATATCGGTTATATCAGGGTTATGTCAGGACAACTGGGATGGAGACTGGAGTAAAGCGAGTCGGGGTGATTGGTGGGGGGCAGCTGGCCTGGATGATGGCGGATGGAGCCACCGCCCTGGGGCTAGAGCTAGTCGTACAAACGCCTAAATCCAGCGATCCGGCAACCTCTATCGCAACAGATGTGGTGCTGGCCCAGGTGGCTGACGCCCAGGGGACGGCGGCGCTGGCTGCCCAGTGCGATGTGATCACCTTTGAAAATGAGTTTATTGATCTGAGCGCCCTCAGACAGCTCACCGGGGTGACGTTTTATCCGCAGTTAAACTGTCTGGCCCCGCTTTTAGATAAATACGACCAGCGGCAATATTGTCAGAGCATTGGCTTGCCCTCGCCACCCTTTGTCACGTTGACGTCCAAAGCGGATTTGCCCGATCTAGAAGCTCAGGTTGCCAGGGTTGGCCTACCGCTAGCCCTCAAGACGCGTCGCCACGGGTATGACGGCCAGGGCACCTTTATTCTCAGGGATTTGAACGCGATCAAAGTGACCTGGGCTAAGCTGGGCTATCAGCCAGTGTTGCTAGAGGCATTTGTGCCCTTTGAGCGAGAGCTGGCGGTGATGGTGGCGCGATCGCAATCCGGCCAGGTCGTGGTTTACCCCGTGGTCGAAACCCAGCAAATTGATCAGGTGTGCCGTCGAGTGATTGCCCCGGCGCGGGTATCTGAGGCTATCAGGGACAAAGCGAGTGCGATCGCAACCACCCTAATGACCCATCTGGGAGTAGTCGGCATTTTTGGCATTGAGCTCTTTTTGACCCCCGATGGGCAGGTGTTGGTAAATGAAATCGCCCCCCGCACCCACAACTCAGGGCATTACACGCTAGATGCCTGCAAAACGTCCCAGTTTGAGCAGCAGCTCAGAGCAGTCTGTGACCAGCCCCTGGGGTCGGCGGAGATGACCTGCCCCCAGGCGGTGATGGTGAACCTGCTAGGGTATGAGATTGCCACCTCTAATTACGCCGAGAAACGCGCCGCTTTGTCAGCGATTCCCCATGCGCAGGTTTACTGGTACGGCAAAGCAGAATCTCGTCCAGGGCGTAAATTAGGCCACGTGACCGTGATCACGGACACGACAAAGTCTGATGCTGAGCTAGCTAACCTGATCCACCGGGTCGAATCTTGCTGGTATCCTGACTCGGTTTAATTTGAAATTCCTATGGGGGTGTGGCAAACCCGTCATAGTTCTGTATTGTTTCCCCCTTGTCGCAGAAGGGGAATTGTTGGTTATGATAATCCTAGATTTTGCTACGGCGTTGGTGACTGCCAACAATGTTTCTTGATCTATGCTTTTTGACTCTGGGAGCTGAATAGCTCTGCGGTGGCAGTATACCGGGCTTGTACCCGGAAACTTTAAATCGCAGCCACGGTTCCCCCCTGGTTTTACCAGGTCAAAAACTGAGGTAAAACGGCGTTGCGGTGAAATCTTAGCTTTTAGAAAGGCCCTGTCCAATGGACAGGGCCTTTCTTGTTTTCGAAACTGCCAAAATAATGTAGTTTCCATCACAACTAACGCGCTGAGGGTTAGCATAGATTCCAGCAAGGGTTACAGCCTGGTCTATCCATTGTTTTATTCGTTGGCGAGTTTACGTGAGCGCCCCAAACTCTTCGGTTTCTTTCCCGGCTAATGTGGTTCGGTTAGATAATGGCCTAACCCTGATTCATCAAGAAGTTGTGACCACACCCGTGGTGGTAGCAGATGTGTGGGTCAAGGCAGGGGCGATGCGAGAGCCCGATGAGTGGGCAGGGATGGCGCACTTTTTAGAGCACATGGTCTTTAAGGGCACCGACCAGCTGCTGCCGGGGGTTTTTGACCAAGAGATTGAGCGGCGGGGTGGGTTTACTAATGCGGCCACCAGCCACGACTATGCCCATTTCTTTATCACCCTGGCTGCCGATGCGCTGCCCGATGCGCTGCCTTACTTGTCTGAGCTGTTGCTACGGGCGTCGATCCCGGCGGATGAGTTTGTGCGCGAGCGCTACGTGGTCCTCGAAGAAATTCGTCAGGCCTATGATGATCCAGATTGGTTAGGGTTTCAGGCCCTGTCCGAGCTGCTGTATCCTGACCACCCTTACGGACGACCAGTGCTGGGCACCCCTGACATTTTAAATCAGCGCTCCCCCGAGGAGATGCGGTGCTTTCACCAGGCCCACTATCAACCGGAGAATATGACCGTGGTGCTGACCGGTCATATTTCCCTAGAGAAGGCAGTGGACCTGGTACAGCAGACGTTTCATCGGTTTGCCCAACCGGTGCACTGTCCAAGTGAGCATGCCGCTAAAGCCCCTACCCTACCCGAAAAGCGCTGCCAAACCCTGGCACTGCCAAGACTGGAGCAAGATCGGTTGATGATGGCCTGGCTCGGCCCTGGGATTGACCAATTGGAAAAGGCCTGCGGGCTAGATCTGCTGGCGGTGCTCCTGGGCGAAGGGCGCACGTCCTGGCTGGTGCGAGAGCTGCAAGAAGACCGCCAGTGGGTTCAAGATATCGGCGCGTGTTTTTCGCTGCAACAGGATTGCAGCTTATTCAGTCTAAGTATGTGGCTAGACTCGGATAGAGTGGCAGATGTGGAGGCGCTGGTGTGCGATCGCATTGCCGATCTAGCCGCGAAACCTGCCACAGCGTTAGAATTGTCTCGCGCTCAGCGGCTACTCACCAATGACTACGCGTTTTCGACCGAGACGCCCGGTCAGCTGGCTGGCCTCTATGGTTACTACGGCACAATTGCCACACCAGAGCTAGCCATGGCTTACCCAGCCTATATCCAAGCCTCCACGGGGGCATCATTGCAAACGCTGGCTGGCCAATACCTGTCCCCCGACCGGTATGCTGCCATGCACCTCAAAGCCACTATCTAGCAGCCCCTGAT
>JBCCRZ010000648.1:0-3880 GCA_039200855.1 Cyanobacteria bacterium P01_D01_bin.44
GACAAATCGGCTTCCCCACCGCAAATTTGAAACTGCCCAGCGATAAGTTTATCCCTCGACACGGGGTTTACAGCGTGCAGGTGTGCGGCCCCTGCATAGACGCTAGCGGCTTGATGACACCTGGGGTGATGAATATCGGCAATCGGCCCACCGTCGCAGGGCAAGACGTGACCGTGGAGGTCCATCTATTTGACTGGTCCGGCGACCTGTATGGCAAAACCCTGACCGTGAGTTTGGAGACCTTCCTACGACCTGAAAAAAAGTTTGATTCCCTGGATAGTTTGAAGGCGCAGATCGAGGCGGACTGTCAGGCCGCAAGGCGTGAGCTGAAGGTCATTTGAAGCCCTTACGGCTATGGCATCCCATAGCAACCCATACTTTTTCGTTATGTTACGAGCGACAAAAACATTTGCACTATAAAACCACCCCCTGCTAAGGTAAAACACATGTTCTATGAAACATATGTTCTGCTTTGTGGTTTCGTAAGGATACCAACCTATGACTTTATCAAACGACTACCTCACCAAGGACACCACTAACTTACAGGGCGTCCCTGCCTCTGTAATCCCTGCCTCTATCAATGAAGCACTTAACTTGACTGAGTTGTGGTCTCAAGTCTTAACTAAGTCTGCCAGGGTTGCCCGTTGGCTTCGGGCGATCATGCCTGCCAGCTTTTTAGACGCCGTCAAGGGAGGGCCCGATGTGGCTCGAATGGTTTGGGGTAATCTGCAGAGTCGGTCACCTCAATCCTTGGCTTTAGCCGCTGTCGTTTGTCTATTGATGATGGGGGGTATTGCCATCGTTACCCTATCAGCCCCCATCCTGTACGTAGTCCTTAAAGTTGCCGCTCTGGTCTGCATCGGCGTCGCTTTGAGCAAACTCATTAAGGCTGCGGTTGATTTTGCCTCTGATTATGTTCGCGCCTGGTTGAGCCCGACGAATACCGAATCATAGGTCATAGAGAGTATCAACTTAGAGCGAAAAGTTTTCCCAAAGGGTAGGCGTCAGGCGTCAGAATCCAGACCGTTTCTGACTCTTGACGCCTAGATGCTTACACCGCCTGGATTTTCTAAGTCATTCCCATCCCTTAAGCAGCAGTTCTCGCTAAAAAAGGGCATCATAGAGCCAATGCTTAAGGGGAACCCATGCGCGATCGCATCGACCAAATCGTCACCAACCTGAATAAAACCATCGTCGGTAAAGCCGATCCCATTCGCATGGTGCTGGTGGCCTTATTTTCTGGAGGGCACGCCCTGCTTGAGGATGTACCCGGTGTGGGTAAGACCCTGTTGGCGAAATCGTTGGCCCGATGCATTGATGGCAAATTTCAGCGGGTGCAATGTACCCCTGACCTGTTGCCCAGCGATGTGACTGGCACGAATATCTGGAACCCCAGCAGCGGCGAGTTTCAATTTATGCCAGGGCCGGTGTTTGCCAATATTTTGCTCACCGACGAAATCAACCGCGCCACCCCCCGCACCCAATCGGCCCTGCTGGAGGTGATGGAAGAGCATCAGGTCACCCTGGACGGCGTCTCACGTCGGGTGCCGGAGCCTTTCTTTGTGATTGCCACCCAAAACCCGGTGGAGTATCAAGGCACCTTCCCACTGCCCGAGGCTCAGATGGATCGCTTTGCCCTGTCCTTTAGTCTGGGCTACCCCAATGAAAACGAAGAGTTGAGAATGTTGGCCAACCTGGCCGATCCGGTCAAACCGGACGATTTACAGCCCTGCATTACCCTTGATGAAATGCAGGCCCTTAAAAAACAATGCACCCAGGTTCGAGTAGAGGACTCGGTGCAGCGCTATATTTTGGCCCTGGTGCGCGCCACCCGTGAGGCCGAAGAAATTGCCCTCGGCGTGAGCCCCCGGGGCACCGTTGCCCTCTATCGGGCGGTGCAGGCCCTGGCTTTTTTAGAAGGTCGTGAATATGCCATCCCTGACGATGTGAAAACATTGGTGCCGAATGTGTTGGCCCACCGTGTGATCGCCACTAGCGGCCATCAGGCAATGGCTGTAATGCGCCATTTATTAGAAACGGTCGCCATTCCTTGAAATTAGAGTCTAAATACCTGAAGATTTCTCAACTTAATGAGATCCTTAGTCTTTAGATCATTTCCTCTTAACCTGTTCTGAATATTTTTATTCAAATAATTTTTGATGGAAAGCACTATCTTCAATTCTTGAGATGGAATTGTAGTGCAATTCAGGTCAGTGTCATCAGAGGCAATTGCAATATGAATCTGAAGCGTAGACAGTTTTTGCTCTTTTTAGGAGCCGCCGCCGGAACTGCCACCCTGGGGTCCCTGGAGCGATCGCAGCAGAGTTTTCTGGGTTTACCCCAGGCTGCTGCCGCTGAGGGAATGGCGTTTAGCCCGCTCAAGGGCCCGCTGCCCTATAAGGGCTTGAATATTGAAGCAGCCCTACAAAAAGCTGAATACAGCGAGTATGTGGTGCAGGACGATCTGGTTTTGGCCGAGGGGCTGACCTACGATGTGATTGGCTCCTGGGGTGACCCGGTGGGGGACTCTCGCTTTGGCTACAACAATGACTACCTTTCGTTTGTGTCCACTGGCCCCGACGCAGGCTACCTGACCATTAATTTTGAATACATCAGCGATGCCACCTGGCTGCAGACCTATCCCACGGTGATCGGCAAGTCGCTGCCGGCAGAGGCGGTGATGGCTGCGATCGCAGCCCAGGGCGAGGGCATTGAAGCAATCGATGCCTACGGGCTACCTGAGGGCGAGCTCAAGTCGCAAATTACCGACCTCTGCAAAGAAACCCTGCTTGATCAGGGCATCGGTGTCATCTCAATCAAGCGTGAACCAGACGGTCGCTGGGTCAGAACAAACTCAGCTAGCGACCGTCGTATTACTGGCATGTCGGGTTTAGAAGACGATCGCTACCTGCAAGTCACCGGCCCCGCCACGGCCATTTTTAATAAGCAGTCGGGGCAGGGCTATCTGGACGGGCTGGGTAGCCAGATTATCGGCACCTTTGGTAACTGCTCAGGGGGCACCACGCCCTGGGGCACCGTGCTCAGCGCCGAAGAGAATATCCAAAATCAGGTGCCAGAGGGTGTCTATGCAGACGGCACCTCCCTGGCCCCCAGCGAAAAGCCGTTTGATGTCAGCCTGGACGGCCAGGGCAATGTGCTGGGGCTGGCCGGGAATAAATACGGCTGGATTGTGGAAGTTGACCCCAGTAACGCCAATGACTATGGCACCAAGCACACCTGGCTAGGGCGCTTTCGCCATGAGGGGGTAGGAGTTCGGGTCGAGGCCGGTAAGCAGCTGGCGTTTTACTCGGGGTGCGATCGCAGAGGCGGCCACGTCTACAAATTCATGAGTACGGGCACCGTTACAGACCCCCAAGACAAAGCCAACTCAGGATTACTGGCCGACGGTATGCTCCATGTCGCCAAGTTTAATCCTGACGGCACGGGCCAATGGATGGCCTTAACCCCGAGCACCCCCGTTGACCCCGTGCTGCCCAGCAGCGTGGTGGGTGGCCTGGTGACCCTGCCCAGTCGCCCCGATGGCGGCTTCGAGAAAGTCGAAGACGATGCCGTCGCCCTGTCCTTTAAATCGCAACATGCGACCCTGGGCGACCTGTACGAAGGCAGCGAGTTGGAGAAACAAGGGGCCATTCTCATTGATGCCCACTTTGCTGCAAATGCAGCCGGAGCCACAAGCACAGCACGCCCCGAAGATACTGATGTGAGAGCAGATGGCACCGTGTTTATTGCCTTTACCTCTGGGCTCTCCGGCGGCGATGGCGGACCCGATAAATCGATTTTTGTCGGCCCCAACGGCGAAGACTTTGAGTTCGGTTGGATCATGAAGCTGATGGAAGACGACAGCGACCCAGCTGCCAGC
>JBCCRZ010000649.1:0-3864 GCA_039200855.1 Cyanobacteria bacterium P01_D01_bin.44
CACTCGACTGCGAGATTCGTTAGAGACTTTGCAAATCGCTGATGAAGTTTCCAAACAAGGCTTTCTAATCACCAGTTCTGAGCTGGCTGACTTGATGGATGTCAACGCGAGTGCGGTGACCAGCCGGGGAGACTACTGGGCCTGGCGTAACTGGACAGTATCCAGGATTCGACGGGAAGGCAACCAGATCCTCTGGCAATTAGAGCGGATTGACGAATAGCCCATCTCAACGTTGATATCTGACAATAGGACGCACCTAAAGCGATGCGCTTAAAGCGTAACGCCAAAGTTTTAGTGTCAAAAATCAAAGTCGAACTCCAACTTCCCTAAACACTCCAACTTTCCTAAACATTTGATATCGTTTGACACAGCGATTTTCAAGTGAGAAAAGTAAGCAAAGTCGAGCGCGTCTGGGGATATGCCAAAAAAAGTAAAATGCGGCCCTCTTTTAGTAGAGGACCGCATTTTTAAGGCCTTAAGGCTCAGAAATTAGCCGTGAATAGCCGGTGCCGTCAAGGCAACCGGAGCCGCTCCACCCGTAGCCAGGTCAAGGGGGAAGTTGTGAGCATTACGCTCGTGCATTACTTCCATACCCAGGTTGGCACGGTTTAACACATCTGCCCAGGTACTGATCACCCGGCCTTGGGAGTCGAGCACTGACTGGTTGAAGTTAAACCCATTTAGGTTAAACGCCATCGTGCTGATGCCCAGTGCGGTGAACCAGATGCCAACCACAGGCCATGTGCCGAGCAAGAAGTGCAAGGAGCGGCTGTTGTTGAAGCTGGCGTACTGGAAGATCAGACGGCCGAAGTAGCCGTGCGCTGCAACGATGTTGTAGGTCTCTTCTTCTTGACCAAACTTGTAGCCGTAGTTCTGAGACTCAACTTCGGTGGTCTCACGCACCAGAGAGCTGGTGACCAGAGACCCGTGCATCGCGGAGAACAAAGCACCACCGAAGACACCCGCCACACCCAGCATGTGGAAGGGGTGCATCAGGATGTTGTGCTCTGCCTGAAACACGAACATGAAGTTGAAGGTACCGGAGATACCCAAAGGCATCCCATCGGAGAATGAACCTTGGCCCAAGGGATAGATCAAGAAGACAGAGGTTGCCGCCGCTAGGGGGGCGCTATACGCAACGCAAATCCAAGGACGCATGCCAAGACGATACGACAGTTCCCACTGACGCCCCATATAGCAAAAGATGCCAACCAAAAAGTGGAAAATGATTAGCTGGTAAGGACCACCGTTGTACAACCACTCATCTAAGGAAGCGGCTTCCCAGATGGGGTAGAAGTGCAGGCCAATCGCGTTGGATGAAGGCACAACAGCACCGGAGATGATGTTATTGCCGTAGATCAGTGAACCTGCAACCGGCTCACGGATACCGTCGATGTCCACAGGGGGAGCGGCGACGAAGGCGATTATAAAGCAAGTGGTAGCAGCTAGCAGAGTCGGGATCATCAGCACGCCAAACCAGCCCACATAGAGGCGGTTGTTAGTACTAGTAACCCACTGGCAAAACTGCTCCCATGCACCCGCATCGCTGCGAGATTGCATTGTAGAAGTCATAGTAATGATTGCCTGGTAAACAACAAACAGAACACCTTATGAATTTAGTCACATCCAGCCAAACGGGTCAAAGCCATACAGGCTCAAACCAGATAGCAAGACGCAAAAGACCACATATTACGATTGGTGTCTGCTTGATACCTAGCTTAAAAAAACAGAGAGTATCGCGTTAATGCTTGTAACCAAACTCAGATTTTCTATACATTTCTATAAAATTAAGCAGAGAAAATTGGGTAGAGAGTGAAGAGCGGGATTCTAATTTGACCCACTATCCATTACCCATTACCCAGTCCTTGTCAGCGTCTGCAGTCCCTATCCAGGGGGCCATCCTAGGGCACGACCGCCTAACAAGTGCAGGTGCAGATGAAAGACGGTTTGCCCACCGTCCCGGTCGGTGTTCATCACGACTCGGTAACCATTGTCTAGGTTTTGCTGCTGGGCAATGGCCTTGGCGGTTAAGAGCAGGTGGCCGAGCAGGGCCTGGTCGCTGGTCTGGGCATCAGCCAAATTGACAATGGGCTTTTTAGGGATAATCAGGATATGAACAGGAGCCTGAGGGCTGATGTCCCGAAAAGCCAGGCATAAATCGTCTTCGTAAACGATATCAGCCGGGATCTCACGGCGGATAATTTTGCTGAAGAGAGTATCGGCGCTCATAAAAATAGAGGTAGATTAACGAAAGCTCACCTGGGAATGCAGCCAGTCTGCAATCATTTTGGGGGCATTTTTTTTAGACCAGCGGAGCGCAAAGAAATGAAAGCCGGGCTTGGTAAATCGAGCGATCCACTTCATCAAACGATTGAGGGGACGACAGCGAAATCGCTGATTGATCAAATTGGTGGACCCCACATCGTAAAGGCAGTTAACGATGATTTTGAGGGTGGCTTCTTCGCGCTGAAACAGGTTTTCAAGTAAAAGCTGTACGTCCTGCATCCGCTCTTCTTCGATTTGTTTTTCACGAATCAGAATGGCAGTGCCGGTAGTGTCTCGAATAGATAGCATGGGCGTTCGATAAAAGCGAGGCCAAAAGTATCCTACATGGACGATTGTCTGGGTTCAAATCCGCTAAATTAACTTAATTAGTGTGGACTAGTGTGTTTCCTCCTAATCAAAGGAAGGCAGGGATGGATAGTCAAGAGAACGAGGGGCAGGAAAAGGATTTTATTGCTGTTAGAGACCAGGTGGCGGCTGTCCTAAAACAGCACCAGATTAAGCATTGGTCCGAGCTCGAAGGCATATCCCTTGAGTCAGTTTCCCTCCAGACACTGCGGGGGGAGGTTGGCAGTGATGTCAAAGGGATTCTTTTGGTCGCCGATGATAAGTTTGCGCTGTTATCGGCTTACCCTGGCTACGAGGCGGGTGAGCACGAAATTGTGCTGGATGATGACAATGATTTATTAAATAATCTGTCTCTGCTGGCTAAGCTACCAATGGTCCCCTCTGACCTGGCGGCAGAATACCAGGCCCTTGGGCATCACGAGTTGATCTGGCGTCAGCAGCGAATTAAGGCCATCAAGGAATCAGAACGTCGCCATGTATATGAAGAACTGAAACAGGCGTTTGAGGAGGAGTCCTGAAGGGATAAGGCTCAATTTGAAATCTCGGCCATCTCGATCACTTCGTCATCGTAATCTTTGACCAAAAAGTTTAGGGGTTGATCGCGGCGGATTTTATGACGAATGCCGCGCATTTGCACCTGCATTAAGAGGTTTTCCAGGCAGTCGTGGTCAAAACAGACATGACGCTGGCGGTTATTGTGGCCCAGGCTAGCCCCCGAAATAATGTGGAGCTGAGTATTTTTTTTGAGCTGATACCAGAGCCCGTCGGGGGTGTTATAGCCTTGATCGGCGGGGCGACCGACGCTGGCCGACATGTACATGGGGTCTAGTCCGGCGGTGCCCAAACTTTGTTCGTAGTTGTAGTAATAGTGCAGCGGCACCTCGGCGGTATTTAGGTTGAGCATGCCCTCATAGAAGCGGCGAGCGATATCTAGATCGGACACCATCACGGTATGGACTTTGGGGGCACTGGTCAAAAACATCCACATGGCCCCAGCGTAGGCCACCAGCAGCATCACCATGACCCCCTGGGTCGAGAATAAGCTATCTAGGGGAAGCCCCTGCCAAAAAGCAGCGAGGGTAGGAATGAATGAATTCATAATGATCTAAATAGGTTCTTGAATACGCTTGTTTCTACCAGTCTATCAACTGAAAAACAAGACGAGTCCAGGTAAATTCGCAGTCAGTTTAAAGAAAAATGATGTAGACCTGCGAAAAACATGGGTATAGTAGA
>JBCCRZ010000650.1:0-3857 GCA_039200855.1 Cyanobacteria bacterium P01_D01_bin.44
GCATCCGTTTGAATAAACTCCACCCGCTTATCGGGCACTCGGATCTGGGCACTGGTGCGACCAGTCGCGCTAATGATGCCCGCAGTCACCGTATTATCTAGCCCTAACGGATTTCCAATGGCGATCGCCCATTCCCCAGGCTTCAGCGCATCAGAATCCCCCATGGGCACCGTCGGCAAATCAGAGGCCTCTACCCGAACCACAGCTACATCCGTCAAAGAATCCTGCCCTAGCACCTCGCCCCGCAGCTCGCGACCGTCTTTGAGGGTGACCGTCACTTCATCGGCCCCCTCCACCACATGGGCATTGGTCAAAATAATGCCGTCCGCATCGGTGATAAAACCAGAGCCAGTTCCCCGCTCGACTCGTGTGGATGGCTGATTGGGAATGCCCCGATCACCAAAAAATTCACGAAAGAACGGATCGTCAAACACACTGGGTCGCCGCTGCGTTACTGTACGCGCTGAGTCAATGCGCACCACAGCAGGCCCAACCCGATCCACCGCCGACGCGATGAAATTAGCCCCAGTCTGATCGGTCGGCAGCTGACTAATCAAGGCCGAAGACTGCAGCGACAGCGCATTTGACGGCTGGGTACGGCCCGTGGCAATTAAGACAGCACCTGCACTGACGCCGCCCACCATTAGGTAGCTAATCGCCTGTTTTGCCAAAGATTTCAGATGTTTAAGATGCGGGTCGCTTGACTTCATAGTTTTTCTAACTTTTTCTGATCAACATCAACAGTAAGGTGCATATATCTCTTTCAAAGGGATTAACGCTGCTCGCAGAGTATGCAACTGCCTGACGCCTGGCCTGACCAAACCGTCCTGGCATCACTAGATACCCTAGTTTTCTTATAGCGTTTACGCTTGGCAAGCGTGTTATGCCAACGTGACACTCCTGCGACAGTCCTCAAAAAAGTCCGTCGGGATGCGGTACTCTTTAAAGGCTAAACGCTCCAGGTGCCCCCCACATCTAGACTACGAACAGAGTTCTCTAGCATGTATCTAGTGCCTGAGCAAGTTTTTTTTGCATATCTCTATGATGATTTGCTGCTTGGTGAGGACATCCGGAGGACACCAAAATGTTGGCAACCGAACTCACACATCAGTCGTCAAGCCATGTATCCAGGTCGTACTGGATAGCGGGCAGTGCATTATTTACCAAATCAGATCCTTTACGACGTACAGAGCCGCTCAGCATCTGAGTCGCTATCGAGCCCCTTAGGCGCTTATCAGAGCAAGTTTGCCCCATTTGATACCCTTGCTTTTGATCCCAAAACACTCACAAAATTTAGGAAAGTCAGCATTGCCAAAGGGGATATCTGGCCACGTTAGTCACCAGGGACTTAGTTCATTTCAGCAGAGGTTGCGAAGGTTGGTTGTGGATAAGCCAGAAGAAAGTCTTTGGAATCAGGTACTCGATCGGCTCAAGATCCAACTCAGCGGGCCGACCTTTGAGACGTGGATCAAACCTGCTCGCCTACAGGAACTCACAGAAACCTCCTTAACCATTTCGACCCCCAATCCGTTTGCGCGGAACTGGCTGCAAAAGCATTACATCAGTACCATTAGCGATATTACCCACGATATTTTAGGTCACCCGGTCGCCGTAAAGGTGACGGTCAATGAGGGCGTTGACTCCCCTATTCCCAGCGTGCCCCCTGAGGCCAGCCGCCCGGCAGAGCTGCCGACCAAAGCTAAAGCCCCCAACTCCCCCAGCCACTGGAAACCCCGTGCCCCCGAGTTAAACCCCAAAGCCGTCTTTTCACGCTTTGTGGTCGGGTCCAATAACCGCATGGCCCACGCAGCCTCTCTGGCAGTGGCCGAGTCCCCTGGCCGAGAATTTAACCCTCTGTTTTTATGCGGCGGGGTGGGGCTGGGTAAAACCCATCTGATGCAGTCCATTGGGCACTATCGCCTCGAAATCGAGGATTCGGCCAGGGTGGCCTACGTATCGACCGAGCAGTTTACCAACGACCTGATCACGGCCATTCGGCGCGACAGCATGCAGCGCTTTCGAGAGCAATACCGTGAGGTTGACCTGATCCTGGTGGATGACATCCAGTTTATTGAAGGCAAGGAATATACCCAAGAGGAGTTTTTTCATACCTTTAACACACTGCATGAAGCCGGAAAGCAGATTGTGCTGGCCTCAGATCGTCCCCCCAATCAGATTCCCCGACTCCAAGATCGACTGTGCTCAAGGTTCTCAATGGGGCTGATTGCCGATATCCAACCCCCTGATTTTGAAACTCGCATGGCGATTTTGCAAAAGAAGGCAGAGTACGAAAATGTACGCATTGGCCGTGAGGTGATTGAGCATATCGCCGCCTCCTATACATCTAACATTCGTGAGCTCGAGGGGGCCTTGATCCGTGCGATCGCATACGCTTCTATCTCAGGTCTACCCATGACCATCGACAACCTAGCCCCGATTCTCAATAGCCCGGTCGAAAAAGTAGACGCCTCCCCTAAATCGGTCCTCAAAGCCATTTCAGACACCTTTAACGTCTCGATTGAAGACCTCAAAAGCAACTCACGCCGCCGTGAGATCAGCCTGGCTAGGCAGGTCGGTATGTACCTGATGCGCCAGCACACCGACCTGAGCTTGCCTAAAGTGGGAGAGGTCTTTGGCGGCAAAGACCACACCACCGTGATGTATAGCTGTGACAAAATCAACCGGCTCATCAAAGAAGACATGACCCTGGCCCAAACGGTCCGTCAGGTGAGCGATCGCCTTCAAGCAGGTAGCTAGCCTTAATTGCTTAAAAGCCGGGTGTCTTCATCAGCTGTGACCAGAAGGTTATGAGCTGGAGGAAGACACCCGGTTTTGCATAGAGACACCCAGTTTTAATCAGTTATTAATCGAAAATGTAAAAAAATTAAAGAAAAAATCTGTGGAAAACCTGGCGATTCTTGTGGAAAACCTCGTCAAAGACTGGGGAGAAGACACGGCCCAAGGTGGAAAAAAAGCTTGACAATTCGAGACCTGTGGAATACAACCTATATTCTCCACACCTTTTCCACAGGGTAAAAATACGGAGATTGCCCAGCCTGTCATCTTTTTAACCAAACCTTTCCACAATTTCCACAATGCCTACTATAGCTATTTAAAAAGTATTTATTTCTAGATAGATCTCAGAGGCCCAAACAGCCAAAATAAGGTCTTTGAATCCTGCAGGGAGGGTGCTAGGATTGGCATCCAACCGACCTAAACCATAACCCGTCCAAACCTTGAGTTGTGCCTAAAGGCAGTCTGAGCCTGGATGTGGTCAAGCTTGAAAGTGTCCCTGGTAAGAGCGTCCTATGAAATTTGTTTGCTCTCAGAGTGAATTAAATACCCATCTCTCAATGGTGGGTAGGGCTGTGCCATCACGCCCTACCAAGCCGGTTCTGTCCAATATTTTGCTCAAGGCCGATGACGATGCTCAACAGGTTACCCTGATCGGGTTTGACGAAACCCTTGGGATTCAGACACGGTTTCCGGCCCAGGTTGATGAAAAAGGTGAACTGACGTTACCCGCCAAGCTGTTATCTGACATCGTGGCTCGATTGCCGTCTGAGGCGCTAGAGATTAGCGGCTCTGAAGATGACGCTGTGGTCACCCTCACCTGCTCCTCGGGCGAATATCAAGTGCGAGGCATGGGCGCGGAGGATTATCCGGCTTTGCCAGAGGTCGAAGACGGCCAACTTGCAAAGCTATCGGCTGAGGCCGTGTTAGAAGGGTTGCACGGCGCGCTGTTTGCCACGAGTTCAGACGAAACAAAGCAGGTGCTGACTGGCGTACACCTTACAGCGGACCCAGACAATTTAGAATTTGCAGCGACCGATGGTCACCGATTGGCGGTGGTCAAA
>JBCCRZ010000651.1:0-3852 GCA_039200855.1 Cyanobacteria bacterium P01_D01_bin.44
GAATCGGCGCACTGCGCTGTAGCCCCCTCAGCATCTCGA
The DNA here is from genome assembly GCA_039200855.1 of Cyanobacteria bacterium P01_D01_bin.44. GTDB lineage: Bacteria > Cyanobacteriota > Cyanobacteriia > Phormidesmidales > Phormidesmidaceae > SIO4C1. The sequence goes on from JBCCRZ010000651.1 coordinate 40, forward strand.
GCAGCGTGTACGAGTCTTTGCCCCCCGATAGGCAGACCATCACCCGGTCTCCATCTTCAATCATGCCGTAGTCATGGATGGCGCGTCCCACCAGCCCACGCAAGCGGGCCTCTAGTTTTTTAATGGCTTTGGCTGGGGAACCTTGAATCATCGTCATATAAATTACTCACTTATCACCATAAAATCACGCCTCTCAAAGTTCGGGATATTTGTCATTCAGACTGGCCTATCCAAAATTCACCCTCAGGGGTACCCCCAAGCACTCAAAAAACCCGTAAAATTACCTCCACAAGTGGTGCAAGCGATCGGTAGCACAAACGGCAGACGGAGGTGAGTTCAATCAGTGGTTCAATCGCTCGATGTCCATTCTACCGAGTTAAACGGCACCCTTCAGACACCTCTCAAAACCACAGCTTTATCCCACACTATGGATAATGAGCGCTTTTTTCAGCTGTCTGTGGATATGCTGTGTATAGCTGACTTAAAGGGCTATTTTAGGCGTGTTAATCCTGCTTTTGAACGTACCTTAGGCTATACGACTGAGACCCTCTTGACCGAGCCTTTTTTGACCTTTGTCCATCCGGACGATCAGGCTAAAACGCTGTCAGAGCTGGACAAATTGGCTGCTGGGGCCGAAACCATTGCCTTTGAAAATCGCTATCGCTGTCGAGATGGGACGTATAAGTGGCTGATGTGGACGGCGCATCCTGATTTAACGCAGCAGGTTGTCTATGCCTCAGCGCGAGATATTAGCGATCGCAAACGCACTGAGCAAACCCTACAAGAGCAGGCTGCCCTACTCGACATTGCCACCAACGCCATTATGGTGTGCGATCTAAACCATCAAATTACCTACTGGAACCAGGGTTCTGTCGCTTTATATGGCTGGACCGAGCTCGAAATCATCAACCACCCTATCGAAGACCTGCTGTTCAAAGATGGGGGAACGACTTTTGCATCCATCCAAGAAAGTTTGGCAAAAACGGGCCAATGGCAAGGCGAACTCAGGCAAAGGGCTAAAGCAGGCCAGATGATTATCGTCGAAAGTCGATGGAAAGTCATCCTTGATACAGAGGCGCGACCCAAATCGACACTTGTGGTCAACACCGATATCACCGAGAAAAAGCGCCTTGAAACGCAGTTTTTGCGCACCCAGCGCCTCGAAAGCTTGGGCACCCTGGCCAGTGGCCTAGCCCATGATCTCGATAATCTGCTGACCTCAATTATCGGCAGTGCCCAACTCCTGCCGCAGATACTCCCAGAAATTGACGCCCCCGCCCAGCGACTGATTGATCTCGTCGAAACCAACTCCCTGCGGGGGATTGACTTGATCAAACAGGTCCTACTGTTTGCGCGAGGTGCCCAAGGCCCCCGCCATAAACTCTCGATTGCGCCCCTGATAGACGAACTCAGCCAGATGGTCCAGGAAACCTTTCCAAAACCCATTGAGTTGCGAATCAGTGTCACCCCTGACCTTTGGCATGTGAAGGGTAACCCGACTCAGCTTTACCAAGTTTTACTCAACCTTTTTGTGAATGCCCGAGATGCCATGCCCTCCGGCGGGATGATCACCCTTGAGGTAAACAATCTGGTCATTGACGTAGCCCGGCATCGACCTCATCCGGATGCCCAAAATGGCAACCATATCCTAATCATCGTCACCGACACTGGCAGCGGCATCTCACCTGACGTCGTCGATAAAATTTTTGAGCCCTTTTTTACCACCAAACCCCCCGGCAGAGGCACCGGACTGGGGCTCTCAACCAGCATCGGCATCATCAAAAGCCACGGTGGCTTTGTCGAAGTACACAGCGAAATGGGTCAGGGTAGCGAGTTTAAGATCTACCTGCCGGCAGTCTAGAGTAGATTGGTGAGTGCGCTGTGCTGGTGAGCTGGTGAATACGCTGCGCTGGTGGGTGGGTGAGTACGCTGCGCTGGTGAATGGGTAAAGGTGAGTACATCATTTTCCCTAGAATTACCTCTACAGAAACATCTCACTACCTCACCCTCTCACCTCTCCTAATCGAAATTTTAAGCTTGACACAGAGCTTGGTGAAATCGACATTCATCGCAAATAAAGGCAAGATGTAATCTAATCAGCAGCAAAAACGGTTATCCCCCGTTAAAAAGTTACCTAAAAGTCATTAGCGTACCTGGTTAATAGCCTAAGGAGAAGCAACTATGTGCGGAATTGTTGGCTACATCGGCACCCGAGCCGCCCACAGCATTTTGGTCGAAGGGCTTCAAAAGCTCGAATATCGAGGCTATGACTCCGCCGGGGTGGCCACCGTCAGCGAGGGACAGCTCAACCGGGTCCGCGCTAAGGGCAAGCTGCAAAACTTAAAAAATAAGCTCGAAGGTCTAGAAGACCCCGCCCGCCTGGGCATTGGTCACACCCGCTGGGCCACCCACGGCAAACCGGAAGAATATAACGCCCATCCCCACACTGACCACTATGAGCGTATCGCCGTCGTGCAAAACGGCATCATTGAGAACTACCGCGAGCTGCGCGAAGACTTGAAAGCCAAAGGCCATGAGTTTCGCTCAGACACCGATACGGAGGTCATTCCCCATCTGATTGCTGAATGTCTCAAGCATCCGACCGAGCCAGACGGCCCTCTGAGTGGCCAGTCTCGTTTTCTAGAAGCCGTTCGCCAGGCCGTTAAGCGTCTGGAAGGAGCCTTTGCCCTGGCGATGGTCAATGCAGATTTCCCCGATGAGCTGATCGTCGTGCGGCAGCAGGCCCCCTTAGCCATCGGCTTTGGCCAGGGCGAATTTTTCTGTGCGTCAGATACCCCAGCCATTGTGCCCTACACCCGCGCCGTGCTGCCCCTGGAGAATGGTGAGCTAGCCCTGCTAACCCCTTTGGGGGCTTCGATCTATGACTTCTCAGGCCACCGCCTCAAGAAGCACCCGATCACCCTCAACTGGAACCCCATCATGGTTGAGAAGCAGGGGTTCAAGCACTTTATGCTCAAAGAAATCTACGAGCAGCCAGGGGTCGTCAGAGCCTGTCTAGAAACCTATTTGGACACTGACTGGAGCCCCAGTGACGGCCATTCTCCTGTGCGGCTGGGTCTGGATGCCTCGCTGCTAGAAAATATCCAACACATCCAAATCGTTGCCTGTGGCACCAGTTGGCATGCCAGCTTAGTTGGCAAATACCTGCTCGAGCAGGTTGCAGGCATCCCCACTGTGGTGCAATACGCCTCAGAGTTTCGCTATGCGCCGTCGCCGCTGATGGCCAATACGCTCACCCTGGGCGTCACCCAGTCAGGCGAAACCGCTGATACGCTGGCCGCCCTGGAGATGGAGCAGGCTCGCCGTACCCAAAGCGATGCCCACCAGCCTAGAATGCTCGGCATCACCAATCGGGCTGAAAGCTCCCTAGGCAGAATGGTCGGCAATATCCTTGACACCCACGCAGGTATTGAAATCGGGGTGGCCGCCACCAAGACCTTCACCGCCCAGCTGATGGCGTTTTACTTTCTGGCCTTAGAGCTGGCCTATCAGCGCCAAACCCTCTCGCCCGAAAAACTAGAAACCATCGTAGACGGGCTCCGTCAGCTCCCCGCCCAGATGGAGCTGGTGCTCGAAAGCCAGGAGCGCTACATCGAAGAACTGGCCCACGAATTCGCCGAAACCCAGGACTTTATCTTCGTCGGACGTGGCATCAACTACCCCATCGCTCTAGAAGGGGCACTCAAACTCAAAGAGATCAGCTACATCCACGCTGAGGGTTACCCGGCTGGCGAAATGAAGCACGGCCCCATTGCCCTCTTAGATGCCAAAGTGCCCGTAGTGGCCATTGCC
>JBCCRZ010000652.1:0-3847 GCA_039200855.1 Cyanobacteria bacterium P01_D01_bin.44
AAAACAGGATTTGACCTCAGAAGATGTGCAGGCAAGGGCAATCCAGGCACTGAAGCAGCAGGCCAGCCAGGGGGTATTATTCGTCCGCAGCCATGCTGATGTGAGCGAGCCCAGTCTAAGCGCCCTAAAGGGACTGCTGACAGTGCGGGAGGCAGTCAAAGACTGGCTCACCCTTCAGGTAGTCGCTTTTCCCCAAGATGGCATTTACGGTAGCCCTGGCAATGCCGACCTGATCGAAGAAGCTCTGCGGATGGGGGCCGATGTGGTAGGGGGGATCCCTCACTATGAGCTGACTCGCGAAGACGGGGTGCGCTCGGTGCATCGGATTTTTGAGCTGGCCCAGCAATATGACCGACTGATTGATATCCACTGCGACGAGATTGATGATGACCAAGCTCGCTTTTTAGAGGTGATCGCCGCCTGTGCGATTCGCAGTGGCCTGAGCCATCAGGTAACCGCCAGCCACACCACAGCCTTTGCCTCGTACAACAATGCCTATGCCTTTAAGCTAATGGGCTTTTTGAAACGTGCCCAGATTAATTTCATTGCCAATCCGCTGATTAATATTACTTTGCAGGGTCGGGCCGACACTTACCCTAAACGGCGAGGCGTTACCCGCGTTAAAGAACTCTGGCAGGCAGGCCTCAATGTCAGTCTAGGCAATGACTGTATTCAGGACCCGTGGTACAGCCTGGGCACAGGCAATCTGCTGGAGGTCGCCTCCATGGCGGTGCATATTTGCCAGATGACCGGCCTGCCAGAGATAAACGCCTGCTACGACATGATCACTCGCTATGGCGCAAAGACCCTGAGCCTTGAGTCGGACTACGGCATTGCAGTGGGCAAACCCGCAAATTTAATTGTCCTGGATGCTCCTGATCCCTATGAGGCGATTCGCACCCGCGCGACGGTACGCACAGTGATTTCAAAGGGGAATGTGTTGGTAGAGACGAAACCAGCTGAAACGGTTTGGAGGTAAGAACAAACCCCAGGATGGGTACATCTCTACTATGATGAAGAAATGTGTTCAGCCGTGGCCCTCCTCCATGCCCCGATCTAAATCTAATCAGGCAAAGTCTACCCAGACCCAGTCTAGTCGGACCCGGTCGGCGGCCCAGCGCAATGGTAAAGCGACCGGCAAACCCCCTGGTAGGGGCGCAAAGTCTGCTCAGACGGCGGATAATTTGATTGATCTCTCAGAAGATCTGATTCGGATTCGGGGGGCGCGGCAACATAACCTCAAAAATATTGATCTTGATCTGCCTCGCGATCGCATGATCGTCTTCACCGGGGTATCGGGTTCGGGCAAGTCATCGCTGGCCTTTGATACAATTTTTGCGGAGGGACAGCGCCGCTATGTAGAGTCACTCAGTGCCTATGCCCGACAGTTTTTGGGGCAAGTGGATAAGCCAGATGTGGACTCGATTGAGGGACTGAGTCCAGCGATTTCGATCGATCAAAAATCGACCTCCCACAACCCACGATCGACGGTGGGGACGGTGACGGAGATTTATGACTATCTACGACTGCTCTATGGACGGGCAGGGGAGCCCCACTGTCCGAAGTGCGATCGCTCGATTTCGCCCCAGACCATTGACCAGATGATCGATCAGGTGATGGAGCTGCCGGATCGTACTCGATTTCAAGTGTTGGCCCCGGTGGTGCGGGGTAAAAAGGGTACCCACCAAAAGCTGATTTCAGGTCTGGCCGCTGAAGGGTTTGTGCGGGTACGCATTGATGGCGAAATCCGCGAACTGGGCGACAATATTGAGCTAGAGAAAAATAAAAAGCACGATATTGAGGTGGTTGTCGATCGCCTGGTCAAGAAAGACGGCCTGGAAGAACGCTTGGCGGATTCGCTGAGTACGACACTAAAGCGTTCCGAAGGCATTGCGATTATTGAGATTTTGGCGGAGCCCAAGCTAGAGGTTGTGGATGGGGGCAAGGGGCAAAAGGCAAAAGGAAAGGGAGTAAAAGCGAAGGGTAAAGCAGCGGACAAAAGCGATAGCGTGCCCATGGCAGCAGAGAAGGGGGGAGAGTACGGAACATCATCAACCCTACCCACAGAAATCGTTTTTTCTGAGAATTTTGCTTGTCCCGAGCATGGGGCGGTGATGGATGAGCTGTCGCCCCGGTTGTTTTCGTTCAACTCGCCCTATGGGGCATGCCCTCACTGCCATGGTTTGGGTAGTTTGCAAACGTTCTCAGCAGATCTGGTGGTACCGGACCCAACGCTGCCGGTATATGCTGCGATCGCACCCTGGTCAGAAAAGGACAATACCTATTATTTTTCGCTGCTGTACAGTGTGGGACAGGCCTACGGGTTTGAGATTCAGCTGCCCTGGGAGAAACTCACTGAAAAGCAGCAGCATACATTGCTCCACGGCTCCGACGACAAAATCTATATTGAAACCGATTCTCGCTATCGAGAAACCAAGGGCTACTATCGTCGCTATGAAGGGGTCTTACCTATACTAGAGCGACAATATCGAGAGACCACTTCAGACACCTATAAACAAAAGCTTGAAAAATATTTAGTGAATCAGCCCTGTGAAGTGTGCGATGGGGCCAGACTTAAGCCTGAATCACTGGCCGTGCGGATTGGTCCTTTTCACATTAAGGAGCTCACCAGTGTCTCGATTCGTGAGTGTCTGGATCGCGTTTTAGTGATGGTGGGCGATAACGGTGCTCCCCCCAAGCTGACGTCTAAACAACTCCAAATCGGTGAGTTAGTGCTCAAAGAGATTAAAGCACGCCTCACCTTTTTGTTGGATGTAGGCCTAGACTACCTCACCTTAGATCGGACCGCGATGACCCTGTCAGGCGGCGAAGCCCAGCGAATTCGTCTGGCGACCCAAATTGGAGCGGGACTGACGGGTGTACTGTATGTGCTAGACGAGCCCAGTATCGGTCTGCACCAGCGAGATAATGACCGCCTGTTGCAGACCCTTAACCACCTGCGCAATCTCGGGAACACCCTGATTGTGGTTGAGCACGATGAAGACACCATGCGCGCCGCTGACTACATTGTCGATATTGGCCCAGGTGCAGGCATCCACGGCGGACAAATTGTTGCTAAGGGCAGCCTTGATAACATTCTCAATGCCCAGGACTCGCTGACGGGAGCCTATCTCTCGAAGCGGCGGCAAATTATCACCCCGCCAGAGCGGCGAAAAGGGAACAACCGCAGTCTAAAAATTCGTGACGCCCATCGCAACAACCTAAAGCACATCGATATTGATATCCCCCTGGGTAAGTTTGTCTGTATCACGGGGGTGTCTGGGTCAGGCAAATCAACCCTGATCAACGAGCTGCTCTACCCCTCGCTGCAGCATCACTTTGGTACAAAAGTCCCCCAACCAAAAGAGATGGAACCCATTGCGGGACTCAAGGCGCTCGATAAGGCGATTGTGATTGACCAGTCCCCGATTGGTCGCACGCCACGCTCAAACCCTGCCACCTATACTGGCGTGTTCGATGTGATTCGCGATCTCTATGCTGAGACTATCGAAGCTAAGGCACGGGGCTATAAGCGAGGGCAGTTCTCTTTTAATGTCAAGGGTGGGCGCTGTGAAGCCTGCGGTGGGCAAGGCGTCAACGTGATTGAGATGAACTTTTTGCCCGATGTCTATGTGCAGTGCGAAGTGTGCAAAGGAGCCCGCTATAACCGCGAAACCTTGCAGGTGAAGTATAAGGGCAAAAATATTTCAGACGTGCTCAATATGACTGCGGAGGAGGCCCTAGGCTTTTTTGAGAACATTCCTAAAGCCGCAGCTCGGCTGCAAACGATGGTGGATGTGGGGCTGGGGTATATTCGCCTGGGTCAAACTGCGCCAACCCTTTCAGG
>JBCCRZ010000653.1:0-3836 GCA_039200855.1 Cyanobacteria bacterium P01_D01_bin.44
AACCGCTCAACCTCACGAAACGGCTCCCAATGAGCCAGTTCTGATAGGGGTGATCTGCGAATGATTGCCATACCATAACCTCCATACGTGGGGATGGGGATTGCCCACCCGTTTTGCATCGAGACAGGGATTCTTTTCCCTCATCTTTAAAATAGAAAGAAAAGTTGAGGATTTTGTGAGTGCGCTGGTGAGTGGGTGAAGAAACTTGCCCCAGGGCAACCCATCATTGATCATGAAGATCAACCCGCAAACACCCCAGGCATGACAGCAGAAAAAGCCAAAGCCAAAGCCGAATATGGAGCCGGACAAGCTGCCTTTGAGCGAGGCCGCTATCGCGAGGCCGTTGAGCATCTGGAGCGGGCCGTGGCCTTTGCCAGTCGGGCGACACCGCTGGGGGGCGAGATTCAGCTTTGGCTCGTGAGTGCTTATGCCGCCCTGGGTCGCCAGCCAGAGGCGATTAGCCTTTGCGAAAAGCTGGTTCGCCACCCGGATATGGAAACCCGTAAGCAAGGGAAACGGCTGGTTTATATTCTCAAAGCGCCTAAACTCAAAGCGAAGGAAGAGTGGGTCACCAAAATCCCTGATTTAGGCAATTTAGAAGCCGGGGATTATCAGCTCGGCCAATCACGCTATGACCAAAAGCCAAGAAAGCCCCGACGGCCTAAACCAAAGCCAGAGCCGGAGCCCATCGATCTGAGCCAGGTCAATACCCAAGATAATCAGTTCGTCTGGGTAGCGCTGATCGGCTGCACCCTGGTGTTAGGGGGCTTGTGGTGGCTAAGTTGAGAGATGTTCAGAGCTGGGCTTTTCTAAAGCCCCCCTTTCTCAAGGAGGGTTGGGGGGATCTCAGCTCCTCAAAGCGATTGTTCGATCCCCCTCAGTCCCCCTTAAAAAGGGGGATGTTCACTCAGAGTTTACGCACAGACCTTGACGCTGGCTCCCCTTCTCCCAAACCTGGGAGAAGAAACTGGGGACTGAGGATGATCCTCTGGCTCACCCTCGCCCTCTGCCTGACTGGCTGCATCGACTACGACGTCGGCATTCGCTTTGACAGCCAAACCCACGGCACGATCACCCAAACGCTGCACCTCAGCGAGCGGCTGCGCACCTTTGATCAAACCTCCGCTGAGCAGTGGATACACCGATTTGAGACCGATGCTAAAGCTGCCTCGGCCAGGGTACGGCGCATCGATCCAGAGACCGTCCAGGTGACCCTGCCGTTTTACAACGGCGCAGATTTAGTTAAAAAATTTAACACCCTGTTTGGCGAAGCAGATGCCAGCGTACTTCAGGATTTGCCTGGTGCGCCCCAGCTGACCTCAACCCTCAGCCTGGAGCAGCAAAATCGATTTTTGGCCCTGCGCAACCATCTGATTTATGACCTGGATCTGCGATCGCTCAAAGGAGTCTCAGCCTCAGACGGCGGCCTCATCGGCAACCTGCGGGTGCTTAATCTCTCGTTTCAGCTGATGACGCCGTGGGGGTTGCAGCTGCCAACCGACCGACCGACCACGGACGAGTCGGTACCGGGGGTTTGGCAACTTAAGCCGGGGGCGCTCAATCACATCGATGTGGTGTTTTGGGTGCCCAGCCCGATTGGCATTGGGGCAACTGCGATCGCACTCCTGATCGGCCTCGGCTATGGGCTCAAATATGGGCTCAAGCTAGGCCGCCGTCAAAAATCTTAATCCCGAATGACTGACCCGTCTTAAACTTACACGTCTTAATAATTCTTTGGTGCGGTTTTGCCAACAGGGGCTATATTGATTTGGACCTAAATTTTGGTCATCGTACATACCCTTAATAGAACGAACACGTTGAGGCGAAAGCAATGCGGCAGGTTAACTTTGTAGTTATTTTTGTCATCTGTTTAGCACTGGTCTTATTTGGCATTGAGAATACCGACCCGGCCACCATTCACGTCGTCAAAGGCGTCGAGCTGCAAGCCCCGCTGAGCATAGAACTGATTATCTCAATGGGCATCGGAGCCGTGCTGGCCTGGGTCTTTAGCGTCTGGGTGCAAGTGCAGGGCTACTTTAATATCAATCCGCAGGTCGAGCAGCGGGAGCTAAAAATCCAGCAGCTCGAAGAAGATGTCGAGCGCTATCGGGTCGAGCTAGAAGAGCAAAAGCCGATGCTGCCTGCCTCCCAGCCGAATGACGGTGAGGCTGTAGCGTAATCGGAGGGCATACGCTATAGTTCACTCATTCATGAACTATAGTTCACTTGTTCTTCTCACCTAAATATTAGGCCGACCGTATGTCGCAAACCCTCGCACAGAGTGCGATCGCATTTTTAATCGACCTGGCAGAAAAAGGAGAAATCGACCCGTGGGATGTCAACGTCATCGACGTGATCGATCGATTTCTCAAAAGCTTGAAGGATAAACCCATTCCAGAAAGCGCCCACGGGCGATCGCCCTATGAGCAAAACCTGTCTGAGTCGGGTCAGGCATTTTTATACGCCGCCATGCTGGTGCTGCTTAAGGCCGACACCCTGGTGCGCACCGAGATCCAACCCGAGGAAGACGAGTTTGAAGAATCCGGCTTCTTTGAGCCCGATGACTTTTACGTCGGAGAGCTACCGCGTAACCTGGAGCGCCACATCCACCGACGCGCCGTCGCTGCCCCCCCGGAAAAGCGCAATGTCACCCTCCAGGAGCTGATTAGCCAGCTCGAAATGATTGCCCTGGCCATGGCCGACCCAGCCCCCCGCAATCGTAACCGACGCCCCCAGCCCCACTCAAAGCGTAAAGCAGTCCGGGCCATCGCCCAGCTAGCCCACCAAGAAAACCTCTCAGAAATTGCCGAAGCCTTGGAGGACTTTATCAATAACTACTGGGACGAACTAGAAGAACTAGTGGACTGGATGGATTTTGAATATCTGCTCGAAAATTGGGCTCAGTTTCGTCCAGCGGTCCTGGGTGGCCCCATCACCGGAGAGCTTAGCGAAGACGACTATCGCCACGAAAAAGTCGGCGTCTTTTGGGGGCTCTTATTCCTATCGGCCCAATCCAAGGTTGAGCTGGCCCAAAATACCTTTTATAAAGACCTCAAAGTCCGCCACCTCGGCAAGCTCAATCAAACCGGAGAGCTACAAACCAGCCTCCCTGGGCGTGCGGGGACCGAGGCTTTGAATGTTCCATCGTATGTATTGCCGGACTAAAGTGGATGACCGGACTGAAGGTTCCCTGACTATTTGACTCATAAATATTATTCAATATTTATTCGGGAATCTGTAAGCGGTCGATGAAGAGTCAAAGGTGGCCTGGGTATACTAAACAAGGCCCTGTTAGCATAACCAAGTCATCGTGAACGTTATAGCGATCGTCACAGTGGCATCACATTTGACTATTTGAAACGGTAGCTTAAAAAGATATCGGCTTGAGGTAGGGAGTTCTCTCTGAGATAGGTGATAGGTGATAGGTGATAGGTGATAGGTGATAGCAAAAACGCTAAACCGACAAACCGAGCCCCTCAAACCTAATACCTTTGCTAGTCAGGACTTTTCCACTTAAGCAGATACCTTAGTTGTCCACTTCCTGAGCTGTTAAGGATATAGAGAGAGCATTTATGAAAGCCATGATTTTGGCCGCTGGTAAAGGTACCCGTGTGCGTCCGATCACCTACACGATTCCCAAGCCAATGATCCCCATTATGCAAAAACCCGTGATGGAGTTTTTGCTTGAGCTGCTGCGCCAGCATGGCTTTGACCAAATTATGGTCAACGTCAGCCACCTTGCCAATGAAATTGAAGGTTATTTTCGAGATGGGCAGCGGTTTGGGGTAGAAATCGCCTACTCCTTTGAGGGTAGCATTACACCCGATGGTGAGCTT
>JBCCRZ010000654.1:0-3821 GCA_039200855.1 Cyanobacteria bacterium P01_D01_bin.44
TGGCTGCGGGTAGAGCGCCAAACCCTGCGTCGCCTTGAGAAAACGGGGGCGATTCTCTTTACCATTCACACCTATCTGCACACTATTGCAGATCTGGTCAAGCAACCCCTGGTGATTGGACATCTCATGGAAGCCCTCGACCAAATTCCCAAGGACATGCAGGAGTATAAAAATCTACCGCCCCTACGAGCGGCCTTGTTAGCCTATTTATCTCGCAGCCGCGATTAGACCTCGTCCACATCCAGACCTAAGGTTTCTGCGATTGCTGATTTAGGGGATGAACCGGTCCATAGTCATGGCTATTTACCGGCCTCTCACAGCTAAAATCATCCCGAGGATAAGCAATGCCAGGTTTCTTATTTGGAAACCTGACGCCTAATATGAGGTCTATCAGAATCAAGGGTCTATTAATCTGAATCAAAGGTCTATTAAATAGACTTGATAAAAGGTCATGGTTAGACTGGTGGGCGGGCTTCGATGAAGCGTTTCGGCTGTCCTTTTCGACTTGGGCGAGGCTTCGACAGTAGTGCGCTCAGCCGAGCCGCTCAGCCAAACGCTCAGAAACCTCAGGCCGAACGTTACTGGCACTTTTTAGGCATTAGATATAGCGGTAAATCCTATGATTCAACTTTTAGCGGGCGATATTGGCGGCACCAAAACGATTTTGCGACTGGTGCAGGCAGATGGGGATGATTTAAAGCAGATGACGGCCCGAGACTTAAACCTTGAAACCCTCTATGAGCAGCGCTACGCCAGCGGTGATTTTGCCGATCTGGTGCCGATGGTGCAGCAGTTTTTAGAGGCTGCCCAGCCCACCGTAAAAACAGTGGCCCCTAAAACAGCGTGCTTTGCGATCGCAGGCCCCGTCCACCACAACACCTCAAAACTCACCAATCTGGCCTGGTCCCTCAGCGGCGATCGCCTTGCCGCTGAGCTGCATTTAGACAAAGTGCAGCTGATCAACGATTTTGAAGCCATCGGCTACGGCGTCCTCGGGCTCAAAGGCAATGACCTAGAAACGCTGCAAGTCGGTCAGCTCAACGACCATTCCCCCATTGCCATTATCGGCGCAGGCACTGGCCTGGGTCAGGGTTTCTTGATCAATACCGATGGCCAATATTACGTGTTTCCGTCGGAGGGCGGCCACGCCGACTTTGCCCCCCGCTCCGAGATTGAGTTTCAACTGCTGCGCTACCTGCTCGATAAACACAATATTACCCGCGTCTCCGCCGAGCGAGTCGTCTCCGGACAGGGGATTATCTCTATCTATCAATTTTTGCGAGATCGCAACTTTGCCACCGAGTCAGACGAGATCGCCCAAATCGTCAGAAGCTGGGAACAAAAAGCCGGACAGCGCTCCCAGGTCGCCGACCCCGCCGCCGCCATCGCCAAAGCCGCCATGGAAACAGCCACAACTGGGGATAGCGATCCTTTGGCCAGAGAAACCCTGTCAATCTTCATCGGAGCCTACGGAGCCGAAGCCGGTAACCTCGCCATCAAACTTCTCCCCTTCGGCGGCCTCTACGTCGCTGGCGGCGTCGCCGCCAAAAACCTCACCCTGATGAAATCAGGCAAATTCATCGAAGCCTTTACCGACAAAGGCCGCATGTCCAACCTGCTCGAAAAAATCCCGGTCCATATCGTCATGAACCAAAGCGTCGGACTGATTGGGGCAGCAATTTTGGCGACAAGATTGTGAAGGGGTGAGATGGTGAGGTAGTGAGGTGGTGAGATGGGTTAGGCATATTACCTATTCACCAGCGCAGCGTACTCACCTATTCACCACCTCACCCCCGCCTAGCTAAAATAGAACATCAACGATAAGTAAAAAGAACGATGGCAGGTCACAGTAAATGGGCCAACATTAAGCGCCAAAAAGCACGGGTTGATGAAAAAAAAGGCAAAATCTTCGCTAAGCTCTCCCGAGAAATCATCGTCGCCGCCAAATACGGCACCGCTGACCCAGCGGGCAATTTTCAACTGCGCACGGCGATTGAGAAAGCCAAAGCCGCCGGATTTCCCAATGACAATATTGACCGTGCGATCGCAAAAGGCTCCGGTCAACTGGGCAGCGACGGCGACACCTACGAAGCCATCCGCTACGAAGGCTATGGCGCAGGCGGCGTCGCCGTCCTGATCGAAGCCCTCACCGACAACCGTAATCGCACCGCTGCCGATCTGCGCTCCGCCTTTAGCAAAAACGGCGGCAACCTGGGCGAAACCGGCTGCGTCGGCTGGATGTTTGACCAAAAAGGGGTCGTCGTTTTAGCGGGCGATCTCGATGAAGAAGCCCTTTTAGAAGCCGCCCTCGAAGGCGGAGCCGAATCTTATGAACTCACCGACATCGACGAAGACATCCCCGGAGCCGAAGTCTTTTGCGCCCCCAGCGATCTAGAACCCCTCAGCGACACTCTCAAAGCCAGCGGCTACACCGTCCGAGAATTCGAACTCCGCTGGATTCCCAGCAATTCCATCGAAGTTACTGACAGCGAGCACGCCAAATCGCTAATCAAAATGATGGACACCCTCGAAGACCTCGATGATGTGCAATCGGTTACAGCTAACTTCGATATGTCGGATGAGCTGATGAATAGTAGTTTCTAGCACGACTTCAAGATTCAGGAGGTGGTGAGATAGTGAGTTGGTGAGGGGGTGCTAAAGGTCAGGAGTATTCACCCACTCACCAGCGAAGCGTCCCCACCAGCAAAGCGCACTCACCCAGCTTGTTTATCCCCTTTTCCCACGGCAAAATAGATATATACATTCTTAGCATCTATGACGGTTACCCCTCATCCGCAGCCAGTCCGCACCCCTGTGCCCCTACGCCCCTGCGCCCATTACGACGTAGTCATTGTCGGCGGTGGCATCGTGGGGCTAACCCTTGCCTGCGCGCTGCGTGACTCCGGCATTACAGTCGCCATCATCGAAACCCAAACCCCAGAGCAAACCGCTGCTCGCCCCCGTGCCTATGCCTTTTCCCCGATGTCAGCCAAGATTTTCCAATCCTTGGACCTTTGGGATCAGGTTGGCCCTAATATTACCCATTTCCGACGGGTGCGCATGTCCGACGGCAACGCTCCCCCCGTCGTCAATTTCGAAACCCAGGATGCCCCTCGTCCTGGTGCGGTGTACTACGGCGCTGAGCACCCCGTCTTGATTAAGGCATTGCAATCTGGCTTGCGAAACAATCCAGAGGTGGACACCTGGTACCAGGCAACCGTTCTCAATGTGCAGTCCACCGACACTGGCGTAAACCTGACCGTCGAACAAGACGGCAAACGCTACACTTTGGCGACCCAACTATTAGTGGGGGCCGATGGCACACGGTCCAAGATTCGCGCACAGGCAGGCATCAAAACTGCTGGGTGGCAATACTGGCAATCTTGCATCACCACCGTCCTCCAGCCTGAAAAATCTCACCAGCACACCGCCCACGAGAAATTTTGGCCCAGCGGGCCCTTTGCCATCTTGCCGATCTCAGGCAACCGCTGTCAGATTGTGTGGACTGCCCCCCATGCCGAGGCCGAGGCGATGCTGGCCCTGCCCAGAGAAGCGTTTATGACCGAGCTAAAACATCGCTATGGCAAAGACATGGGCGATCTCAAAATGCTCAGCGAACCGCTAATGTTCCCGGTGCGGCTGATGCAGAGTCAACAGTATGTGAAACCCCAGCTGGCCCTGATTGGGGATGCGGCCCACTGTTGTCACCCGGTGGGCGGACAGGGGCTCAACATGGGCATCCGCGATGCCGCCGCCCTGGCGAGAGTCCTCAAACAGGCCCGTCAACGAGGAGAGAATCTGGGCGACCTGAGAGTGCTCAA
>JBCCRZ010000655.1:0-3807 GCA_039200855.1 Cyanobacteria bacterium P01_D01_bin.44
CCTGGTAGACAAAGGCATCTCGGCGATCATGATTGAGCTCAATCTGGATGTCGTGCGGTGCTGCGACTGGGTGATTGTCCTGGGGCCAGAGGGCGGCGTCCGGGGGGGAGAGGTGATCGCCCAAGGGACCCCCGAGGTGGTGGCTGAGAATGATAAATCTTACACGGGTACTTACTTAAAGCAGGTGCTGTCTCAGCATCTGCCCACTTAAAAGAAAGCAGTCAACAGAGCGCCAACAAAAAATGTTCGACACCCCCTGGGGGTCTCACCCCCCATAGATCTTAGCGTTTCTACTTTCATCAGAACTTAACTGAGTGGCTAAAAAAGGTTGGACTGTATATGCGATGTAAAGAAATACCGCTATTGAGTTTGGCGGTTTTTGAAACAATATTCGTGATCTTTGATACATGAAGGCACTGTAATGCCGGATGTCTAGCGCTGACTGCCCTCGACAGAATAAGAGAGACGTTAGGCCAGTGCACTTTAATGACAGGTTTGGAGCCGATTGTTGCCGCCTTTGCGGGGAGTATGGCCAGTGTTGCCGCAGAGATTGTGGCAGAAAGCAGTGGCGGCTTGTTGGAACGGCTACGTCGTAGTGTGGGCGCAGAATTTCAACAGCGGCTGTTTGATGCGTCTCATCGCTATATTCAGCACTATAAGAAGCGCCATTGCCAGCTCAAAGTGTTGGGAATGCACGAACCCATCAGTCTGGAGACGGTCTATACCACAGCCAAATTTTTGAGCGATCAAGAGATTCTGAACTTTGAGTCGATTGAGTCCCTAGAACAGGCTTATCGAAGCAGTCGTCTGCGGGGGTATCAGCTCGACAGCGGCCAGTGCCAGCGCCAACCCGGTCTCAAAATCGCTAATGACACCCAATACTTGATGGTGCTAGGGGGACCAGGGGCGGGTAAATCTACATTTTTGCGTAAGACCGGCCTCGAAGCGCTCAAGTCTTGCCACTATATGAAAACCAGCTATGAGCATCTGAAGTTTCCCGATTTTTATAAACACTTGTGCATTCCGGTTTTTATTGAGCTAAAGCGTCTAGATACGGTTGAGATTGACCTCGAAGCTTTTATCGCCACTGAGTTTGCCACCTGTGGATTTCCGGATGCACAGCGGTTTACCCGACGTGCTCTCGATCAGGGACGATTGTTGATTTTGCTGGATGGGCTGGATGAAGTGCCGTCAGACAATCTCAATGAAGCGATCAGCACAATTCAAGATTTTGTGGATCGCTATGACAAAAATCGATTTATTGTGTCTTGCCGCACCGCTGCCTACCGTAGTGGATTCAAGCGGTTTAGGGACGTGGCGATGTCAGATTTTGACAATGAGCAAATTCGACAGTTTTTGGCTAACTGGTTTGGCAGTGAGCATGATAAAGCCCAAAAAACTGCGAAAAACTGCTGGACGCTGCTACAAAAGCCAGAAAACAGCGCTGCGAAAGAACTGGCCCATACGCCCTTGTTGCTGACCTTTTTATGCCTGGTCTACAACCGTGCCCAAACGTTTCCAGATAATCGCAGTTTGCTCTATGGCAAAGCGCTACGCATCTTGCTAGAAGAGTGGGCCTCTGAGAAACGGATCTTGCGTACTGAAATTTATGAAGGGCTCAGCACTGAATTAGAAGAGGTATTGCTATCTGAGATTGCCTATCAAAACTTTAAGGTCAACCAGTTATTTTTCTCGCGGCGGGCGCTAGTTGAGTCGGTCAAAGGCTTTTTGGCAAGTAACCTCAATGCCCCTAAGCATCTGGATGGGGAGGCGGTTGTAGACGCAATTGAGGTGCAGCAAGGGATTTTGGTTGAGCGGGCAGAAAATGCGTATTCGTTTTCTCATTTAACCCTACAAGAGTATTTGGCAGCCCAGTATGTTTTGGATCATGGGTTATGGGAAGAGCTGATTCAACAGCATTTGCTCGATAATCGTTGGCGAGAGGTGTTTTTACTCATCCCTGGGCTGATGCGCTGGGGGGCTGATAACTTTTTGAGCGCGATGGAGTGTCAGGCAAATGGCTATTTGCAAAGTCCGATATTGCAAAGTTTACTGAGGTGGGCCGATGATATTACCGCCAGCGCAGCCAGCCACTACCGGCCCGCAGAAAAACGCTGCGCGGCTATTTTTTTGGCCCGCAGCCTCAGCGCAAGCCTAAACCCTGACCAAGAAGGAGCCCTGGATCATGCCCGTGGTCTTGTTCTACCGCCCGATTTTGACCTGGCCCGTGTTCGCGATTTGGATCTCGCCCACGTTCGCGCCCTCGGGCAAGATTTAGATCATGCTCGCGCCCTGGATCGAGATCGCGCTTATCAATATGCGTCGCTACGCATTTTTGAGACGGTAGATTTTCCCAATCTGATCCAGGGGTTAGAAGCTCTGAAGGAATGCGTCCCTGGTGCCAATGCCGCCCGCGCTGAGCGACAGGCGTTTACCCAACATCTTAACCAGCTGTGGATGCAGGCCCTGGCGTTAAACCCTGCCTGGGTAAATCTGTCGGCAGCCGATGTGCAAGCCTTAACTAACTACTTTCACGCCCATGAGTTGATTGCCCGCTGCAAAGAGGCTGCAGTACGTGTATCCCCTACCGTATGGGCGAAGATTGAGGCAGCCATACTGACTGTGCCCCCTAAGACACAGCGGCCAGAGCCCGTTTACGCTAGCGTGAGACCGGTGTTGAATCTTATCACCCCTTGAACTTAGCCGATAAAGTTCTCGAATGAGAGGTGTCCAAGGGATATTTTGCGGTGGTACATTTCAAGTTACCCTGAGGGAGCTTCAGAGGCTTCAAACTCAGGGCAATAGCCATCGGGGGTAACTTGACGATTAAACAAAGGTGAGGCTGGATTGCGGCAATGTTGTTGTTGCTGATGGCGACAGTGAAAGCAATTTTGGGTTTGGCTGGGCACAGGGAACAGCACTTCGGCCTGACTTAAACCCCGCAACACCAGCTTATCGCCCTGCCAGGCAATCTCGATTAGCCCTGTATCAGCAAAAGCTGCCCAGCGAGGATCTTGGATCATCTCAGGGGGCAGAGAAATCGTCAGGGATTCTTGGGTTTCGATGACTTCGCCCTCATAGGTGGTTGTAGGGGGCGGGGCGGGTTGCCAAAAGGGCTGGTCAAGTAGCAGTTCAATGGGCTGCCCCGGTAAGGGAATGCGGATTTGGTAACGGTTTTGGAGCTCTTCCAGGTTGGCTAAATCAGTGAGATGGTTAGGCGTGCCGTGCACCAGGAGCACATGCTGGGGGCGCAAATTGTGGATCAGTTGGGTGGTGCTTTGACCGTCGCAGTGAAAGCTCAATCCATAGGTTTCTAGCTGTACTGTTCCTGATTGGGCTGTGTTTTTGAGGGCATCGAGCCAGTTGTAGGCTGTCCCGGTTTGGGGCACCTGGGCTTGCCAGCGCTCTAAATGGTCGGTTTCTGGCAAAAAGACGGTCCACTCTGCATTGGGGGGTGGGTCATACAGGGGTGGGGGGGTGGCTGGGTGGACCACTAAAATGGCGGGGGGTGGGGGTAAGGGCAGCCCTGGTATGAGTCGTTTGATCCTGGGAAAAACCCGCTCATCCCAAAATAGGGGCTGGTGCTGGGCAAAGTTTTGAACGCTGCGGGGGAAGGTGTCGAGGATGGTGAGATAGGTATCGCAGCCTCGGGCAATCAGAGGATCAACCCAAACCGTGGTGGGATAGCCCGTAAAGTGGTGATGGCTGCGCAGTAACATGAGCAGCTCTTGGCCTAGCCCCAGCAATGGGGCGGGTAGCACCACATATCGCTCAGGGTGGTTTTCCAAGCTGTGGCGCAACCGTTCG
>JBCCRZ010000656.1:0-3794 GCA_039200855.1 Cyanobacteria bacterium P01_D01_bin.44
CGATAGGGAGGATATAAGCATTTAAGATCCACTGCAGGCCAGAGACAGGGGCTGCAAAGTCAATCTGGATCTGGGGCAGGGCTACATTCATCACCGTATCGTCGAGGGTGGCCATAAATAGGGCCAAACACATGGCTGCTAGCGCGATGCTGCGATAGCGGGAGCTTTCTCGACTTGGGGAGATAGGCTGTGGGTTAGAGACAGACTTCATGATTGAAGGGGCACCACGGCCCGATCTGGTGAGGGCATCGCGAGAACTTGCTGGATAAAATCAGCCACCTCAAACACGGCGCGATTGTTAATGGCGGCTACGTTGGTCTGATACCGATGCAGGATGTCGGGTTGCAAAAACTGATCAACGGCCTGGGCAATGTGGCTAAAGCGTTTGAGCACGATGCCGACGTCTTGCGATCGCACCCACTCAGCGTTATACCGTTCGTGAACTAAGGTGGCAGCATTGCAGGCGGTAATCACCGGCAGCTGCATCACCAGAGCTTCGCTGAGGCTACCGGGACCGGGTTTGCCAATGAAGAAGTCTGCCAGGCGCATATACTCAGGAATGTCTTGGGTAAAGCCCACAATCAGCCGCGATTGCTGGTTGGGGAGTTGTCTGAGGGCAGTCATCAACGGTTCGTTGCGTCCGCAGAGATAAATCAGCTGCAACTCTTCAAAGTAGCTCTCCAGGCGTTTGGCGATCTCGACCATCACCTGGGAGCCGTTGCCACCAAACATGACCAGCCCGGTGAGTTTATGGGGGGCGAGGCCAAGGCGATGACGCTCGGCGGTGCGTTGGCGCAGCCTCTCCTCAGGAGAATCACACCCGACAGGCCGATAAAACCGGGGGTGAATCACCATCCCCGAGGTGGGCACCATGCAAGACGCTTTGACCCCTATCGTACGGGCCTGCTCCACCGCTTTGGCTGTGCCGCACACGGCAAAACTGTCGGTGTCGGGCTCAAACCAAAAACCGGGCGGGTAGTCTGCAAAATCAATCGGCAGCGTGATGTAGGGCGTTCCTGGCTTGGCCCGTTGCAGGGCCTCCCACAGCACTTTGTTGCACATGGTTACCACAGAAATTACCAGGTCTGGCTGCTGTTCTCGCCAATAGCCTTCAAAAAACTCAACGCCGGTTTTATAGTTCAGCTTGACCAGCAGTTTATTGAGCCGCATTTGCAGCGGCCATAGCCAGGTCCAACCGCGCTTGAGCATTTGATTGTATAAGTCGGATACCGAACTCCCCAACAGTTTATAGAGGTTAAATGCCTCTCCCTGTTGGGTGATACTCTCCATGATGTCATCCATGTCGGTGACCCGAAATTGCCAGGGCAGGTTGCGCTGCTGAGCGACCGCCCGCAGGGCGTGGTAAGTGGCATAGTGGCCCCCGCCGCCCTTGCCAGTGACAACGTTGATAGTCACCGGTTTAGAAACTTTAGAAGAAACTGCTGTCATGAATAAAATACCCTTGAGAAAAGGGGAAGCTAAAAAATCCATGAAGTTGATAACTAACAACTTGGAGCGGTGGCAGGGGCTGCCTCTGCTTTGGGTTGAAAAGATCCGGAGGCATGCTGGGTTAACAATTGTTGCAACAGATTAGTCACCTCGAAAATAGCTTGGTTGTCAATGGCCGCTGCATTGGCGCGGTAGCGGGCAAAAGTATCAGGGTCCAGGAACTTCTCCACGGCCCGATGGACCTGCTTAAAGTTCTTGATCACCAGCCCGACCTGTTTTTCGGTGACCCACTCAGCGTTATAGCGTTCATGGATGAGGGTAGCCGCACCGCATTCAGTAATGACCGGCAAATCCATCACCAGGGCCTCACTCAAGCTACCGGGGCCAGGCTTCCCGATAAAGAAATCTGAGAGCTGCATATAGTAAGGAATCTCTTCGGTGAAGGTGGTGACAAAGCGCCGCTGTCGCGATGGCTGTTGCTTGAGGGCCTCTGCCAGTTCTTCATTGCGCCCACACAGGAAGATAAGCTGCAAATCGCGGAAGCGCTCCAACCGCTGGGCAACGGTGAGCATCGCCTTGGAGCCGTTGCCGCCAAACATTACCACCCCCGTCAATCGATGGGGATCTAATCTCAAGCGTATGCGCTCGGCGGCAATATCCAGGGGCGGGCAATTGTAAAACTTAGGGTGAACCACCATTCCTGATGAGGGAATAATTCTATCTGCCTTAAGCCCCAACTCACGGGCTTGTTCCAACGCTTTTTGGGTACCGCAAACGGTGTAGCTGTCGGCCTCGGGCTCAAGCCAAAACGCAGGGGGGTAGTCAGCAAAGTCAACTAGAGCGGTCACATAGGGGGTGCCGGGCTTCGCTTTTTGCAAACTCTCCGCTAACCCTCTGTTGTAGAGCGGCATAAATGATATCACTAAATCTGGCTGCTGCTTGCGCCAGTGCTGCTCAAAGAAATTACAGCCAACCTCGTAGTTGAGCTTAACCATAAATTTGTTGAGGCGCATTTTGAGGGGCCACAGCCAGGTCCAACCGCTTTTGAGCATCAGGTTATAAAGATCGTGTCCACTGATGCCAAACATCTCATAGGCATTTTGAATTTCGTTTTGCTGAGTCAGGTCGGTGATGATGTCATCCATATCTGTGACCTGAAATTCCCAGGGTAAGTTGCCCTGTTCTGAGACGGCCTTTAATGCGCGATAGGCGGCATAATGACCACCACCACCCTGGCCAGTCACCACATTCACTTTAAATTTTTGGACAGTATCAGGGGCTAGATCGGCCTGTGTCATTACAAAAGCTCTCCTCATTCAGCATTAAAAACAGTCCGCGGTCAACAGTGACGACTTGTCTCCGGCATCGGAGGCAACTCCGGTCGTAAAAAAAGAGTCCAGACGTTCATTGGCAAACATCTGTTGAGGGTCCCATGCCTGGCGCAAGCGCAGAAACTCATCCCATTTTTCGTAGCGCTGTCTGAGATAGGCTCGCTCTACTTGAATCTCTTTGCCCCAGTGACATCTGATATTAAACGGTCTGAGCAATTCGACTATCGTTCTGAAGAAGTTCCCGGTGTAGGGATATTCACAAAAATCTAACCAGCAGATGGGACGCTGATAGGCCGGGCTTAGCCAAAAGGTGTCAGCGGCAGAGCACCGGATTCGGATGAAAATATTGGGATATCGGCGGGTTTTCTGAAAGTAATTTCTCAAAACCTGCAGAGCGGCAGGGGCCTGATCAAAGGGCACCGCAATCTCCATATTACTAAGCGGAATCGGGTCGTAGTAGGTTTGATCCAGATTGGCCATCACCCGATCGCTGCGATTGGCCTGGTAAGGTGCGTAAATCTTGTTTTCATGGCGACTCACCAGCCGACGCTGTAGCCAGTTGAAGTGGCGATACTGAAACAAAAATAGCAACCCTTTGAGGACGAACGTTTTAATTTTTCGCTCCAGGGCTGATTTGCAAAGTAGCGCCGACACATCAGGCGCGATGTTCTCTGCTGAGGGGTTAATGGTGAGTACCTGAGCATTATCGGTGATTGGCAAGTACTTGATATCTAAATATTGATTGTTTTGGTGGAGTTTCTCAAACTGTGCCAGCAGCTTGTCCATAGTCATAGACTGGCTGCTGGCCTGGAGCGTAAACGCGGGCACGCACCGAAAGGTAACTGTCGAGATAAGTCCCAACAACCCCATCGAAACCCCAACCGCCTGGAAAATCTCTTCGGATGAATCGATCTCCAGGACAGTACCATCGGCTCGAATCAGCCTCAATCGCTGGACATAGCTGCTCATGCTGGGGTGGTGCAGGGAACCGCCATGGGTGGCGGTTGCGATCGC
>JBCCRZ010000657.1:0-3786 GCA_039200855.1 Cyanobacteria bacterium P01_D01_bin.44
CGCGCCCCCGATCGCCTTGGTTGATGATATTGGGTAAGTTTGCGGGATGTAACATAGTTGGAATCCACCAAAATCTTTTCAAAGGAACTGTGGGCGGCTCTACCGTTCGCGCGAGCTATCTTTGTAGAGTTCTACGGTAGAGCCTGGGCCACCTGCAGGGGCTAAACAGGTCGCTGTTTCTAGGGTGGCTAATTTGTCGTTACTAAATGCACCCGTACTTTAGAAAGTAGATCCTAAAAATGAAAAAGTGCTGAAACCTATAGATTAGGTTTGGTTGATTCGCTTATCTATTCCCCATTGCCCACTACCCACCACCCACTACCCATTGCCCACTACCCATTGCCCACTACCCATTGCCCACTACCCACTACCCACTACCCACTACCCATTCCCCACTACCTCTTGCCCACTACCCACTACCCATTGCCCACTACCCACCACCCACTACCCACTACCCATTCCCCATCTACTCCTCCCACTCGAGAATTTCGGCAACCTGATCGGCAAGCTGCATGGCCTTAAAAGGTTTGGTGATAATAGCGGTGATGCCCAAAGCTAAAAATCGCTGCTGATCGGTAGCCTGGGTTTTAGCCGTCATTAAAATCACCGGAATTGCCTGGGTTTTGGTCTCAGCCTGCATCCGCTTAAAGACATCAATCCCATCCATATCGGGCATCATCACATCGAGCAAAACAGCATCGGGGGGCGCGTTGAGCATCTGTGCTAACCCGTCTGGACCGGAGGACGCGGTCGATACCCGCCAGCCACCGACGGTCTCAAGGGCGACCTGGGCGACGTCGCGAATGTCTTCTTCGTCATCAATGATCAAGATGTGTTTCATAGGTTATCTCGCCTGACAAGTTATCCGACTGATTAACTGGATCACCTGCTTTTCAAACTCGTCTGGGGAGACGCGTCCTTTGGTTAAAAACAAGGTTTGGCCGAGCCGCAGCTGCTGGCATTCGGCGTCGTCAAGGTCTCTGGCGGTGTAAACCACCAGGGGGACGCGACAGAGCTGATTGTGTTGCCGTAGCCAGTCAACTACGGCAAAGCCATCGCCATCGGGCAGGGCCAGGTCAAGTACCAGCAAATCGGGGGTGACTTGCTGACTGAGTTGGATGGCGGCTCGGCCAGTGGGGGCATGGTGGGGGGTGATGCCGTGGCGCTCAAAAATGGTGATTAAAATCTGGGCTAAGTCGGCATCGTCTTCTACGATTAGCACTTGCAGATCTTGACACTGTGAGACCACGGCCTGCTGCAAGGCTTGAAACAGGTCGGTTTCATCGGGGGGTTTGACAATCCAGTTGCTGATCTCAGCGGGTAAGTTTGCGCTATCTTCGGGGCGCAGGCCGCTGAGGATGATGACGGGGATATTTTGGGTTTGCGATCGCGACTTCAACACCGCCAGGGTTTCCCAACCATGCATCCCTGGCATCATCAGGTTCAGCAAGATCACATCGGGCTGTTGCTCACTGGCCTGGGTAATGGCCTCTTGCCCTGAGGCGACGGTGATGGCGCGGTAGTGCTGGCGTTCGAGCATGGCCTCAACCACTGAGCGCACTGAGGGGTCGTCATCGCAGACCAATACCAGCGGCTGATTGGCATCCGCTGAGGGCATGGGATTCGGCGGGGGAAGCACCGGCAGGGAAACAAAAAACGTACTACCCTGATTGGGGACACTCTCAACCCAAATGCTCCCGCCGTGGTGCTGCACAATGCTGCGGCAAACGGCTAACCCGAGACCGGTGCCACCCCGTTTGCGAGAGTCAGAGGCATCGACCTGCTGAAATCGCCCAAAGATGGTTTTGATCTTGTCGGGGGGAATGCCGCGCCCCTCATCTTTAACCTCGAAAAGTACCTGCTGGGTTTGGAAGGGCAGGGGTGAGTCGTCAGCGGCTGCTCGCATTGGGGCAGTTTCGGGCTGTTCTGGAGGCTGTTCTGGCTCAGGTTGAACAGTGGCCATCAGCGACACCGTAGCCCCCTCAGGGGAGAATTTAATGGCGTTGCTGAGCAAATTGGTAAAGACCTGGATAATCCGGTCGGGGTCAGCCCAAATTCTCACTGGGAGAGGCATCACCAATAAATTGACCCCGGCTTGATCGGCCAGGCTTTGCATCTCATTGACAGCGGTGGTCATCAGCTCAGCCCCATCACACCCCTGCTTGGTCATAGTCATCTTGCCGGACTCGATCCGCTCGATGTCGAGCATGTCGTTAATCAGGCGCACCAGGCGGTCGGCATTTTTGGCTGCGATTTGCAGCATTCGCTGGCTCTTTTCGGGTTGGGTTCTCAAGACCCCGCTGGCGAGCAGGTCTAACGAGCCCAGGATAGAAGTCAGGGGCGTCCTCAGCTCGTGGTTGACCACTGAAATAAATTCGTCTTTGAGTTTTTCGACCTCGTGGCGATCGCTGATGTCGATGCAGGTGCCGATGTAGCCAGCAAAGCTGCCGTCGGGGGTAAATCGAGGGATACCGCGATCTAGGAGCCAGCGATACTGACCGTCTGAGCGTCGCAGACGATATTCCATCTCAAAATTTTGACGGGCATCAAAGGCGGTGGTGTAGGTGTCTACACAAGCTTCAAAATCGTCGGGGTGGACCCCCTCTGTCCAGCCATCGCCCAGTTCTTGCTCAACCGTACGCCCAGTGAAGGTGAGCCAGGTTTGATTAAAAAAGGTGCAGCGTTTGTCGATGCCTGAAATCCACAGGAGCACCGGAGCACTGTTAGCAACGGTGCGAAATCTGGCTTCGCTCTCCCGTAGGGCGTCGGCGGCTTGCTGTTGCTGCTGCTGTGCTAAATCAGCGGCCAGAAATCGACCAATGCTCTGGGCCATGAGTTCGATGATTTCTTGCTCGTGACTGGTAAAGGCCTTGCGTCGAACCTGGGTCGACGAGAAGTTAAGGGTGCCATAAATCTGCTCGTTTACAAAAATTGGGGTGCCCAGGTAGCTTTCTAGCTGCAATGTCTGATAAACCGGGTGCGATCGCATCTCCGCCATCTCCCCCACCTGCCCATAGGCCACTGTCCGGTGTTCTCTGACGACGGCGGCACAGTACGTATCAGATAGGGCAAACACATCGTCAGTCGCCAGCGAGGTCAGGTCAGATCGTACCGAGCGAATGGTATAGGTCTGGTCAACAATCTGGCTGATGATGCCAGTTTCTAACCCCAGAATTTGGCAGCCGGTTTCTAGACAATCTGCAAACAGCGCATTATAGGTTTCATAGTGGGCGGTATTAATGCGATGCAAATGTTTGAGGTGAGCGCTAAACCGCCTCAAATTTTCTTCGGTCAGTCTGCGGGCAGTCGTATCCCGCGCCACCGCATAGAGTAGCCCGGTCTCGACCCTAGGAACAGTTACCCAGTTGAGCCAACGATAGCTGCCATCTTGACAGCGATAGCGATTTTCAAAATCCAACGCGGCGGTACCGGCAGCCAATTTGTCGATTTCTGCCAGGGTGGCGTCCACATCGTCAGGATGAACAAAGCTCAGAAATGATTGGGAGAGCAAGTCTTTAGCAGGGTGGCCCAGGGTTTTCTCAAAGGCGGGGTTGATGCGCTTAAAGTAGCCATCCGTGCCAGCAATACACAACAAATCGGGGGACAAATTAAAAAACAGCTCTAAATCTTTTTCGGCTTGCTGCCGTTCTGCGCTTTCCTTAATCAGCTGAGCACGATGTCGTTGGGCTGCTTGGGTGAGCCAGGTGACCCAGCCCAGTAACCCCGACATGAGTAGACCACTGATTAAAATCACGGTCGGTAAGTGGGACTGTTCTTGCGCTAACA
>JBCCRZ010000658.1:0-3785 GCA_039200855.1 Cyanobacteria bacterium P01_D01_bin.44
GTTTCGTCGATAATGCCGGTTACCTGGCCGAGAACCTGATCGATTTGCGCATTAACTGGCCCCATCACATCTGCGATGACACCATCGATTTGCCCCATTACCTGCTGAGTAACGTCGTTAATAACCGCATCAATCTGACCGGTGACCCCATCAACAACACCATCGATCTGACCGGTTACACCATCAATCACACCATCTACTGTCCCATTTACCTGGCCTAGGACGCCATCGATACCGCCACCCCCACCACTGCCTCCGCCAACCGGACTGGGGCCACCTGGTGCGAAACTATTTGACTGCGCAGCGGGGGGAGCTGTTTGCTCACTTTGAGACTGCAGCTGGGCATCCAGGTCACCAACCGTGGTCGCCTGCGCCAAGGCTTCATCACCGCCACCTCCCAACACTGACACCGTAAAGATAAGCACAAGTAGCCTTTTGCGTTTCATCTGCCGATATCCTCCAAAGAAAGCCCATTTCTAATGCAGTTTGCATACTCTTCCGAGAAGCGCACATACCCTTCCAGCCGGTTGCTAGCCTTCTCCATGAAACGGTTTCTCGCTGCCTGCTCATCGGTATTGTTGGCCACAATCGCAAGCTGCAAATCTGATGGATAGTAGCGACAGTAGAAAATCACCCCATCCGTCTCTAGCATCCAGTTCGAGTACAGGTCTGATGCCTTTGGATAGAAGCGCTCACTGGCATTTCTAGAAATCATGTCTTCTTCATAGCGAAGATATCTGACAAAGGCATCAATGGCATTCTCTTGAATCCGCCCGATCAGCTTTGTGTTCATGTTCTGCATGATTTTCGGGCCAGCATGGGATTCCATGATCGTGTTCGGGTCTTGAGCTGACAGAAACACTCGAATACCTGCTTTGGCTCCGTTTGCACAGAGCCGACCAATCAGCCCTGCAATGGATGGATATTCAAACAGGATAGGAGATTCATCAATGAAGAAAATGCTCTTGGGTGACTTTAGGGCACGACGCAACGCTGCTGAATAGGCTGATAAGGCTAGCAATGCCGCTTCTTCATCGTTTGCGAGGTTCCTTAGGGCAAAGACGATTAGTTGTGAATCGGTCGGAAAGGACGAGGGTTTAGCGATTGCTCTACCAATCCTCGATCCAATCCAATATTCAATTTGAAGCTGAATTTGCTCTCGGGCATTGCGCTGCAATATACTCGAATCCTCGTCCATGCCCAGTGATTCTTCCGAGCAAAAATCCAGGAAATCTTTGAGAGTCGGCATCACCTGCCATTCCATCGACCCAAACCCGTTCTCAAAGGCTTCGTCGTAGCGCCGCATAATGTCCTTGTCAGCAAAGAAATTATTCAACGCCTTGCCAATCAGCGCCCGCTCTTCACGCGAATCGCCGCGCACCATTGCGAGTAAGGCCGATTCCAAAAAGGCTTTATAGTCATCAAATCTTTCTTCGGCTTCTTTTTCAGAAAGTCCCTGCAGGTCAGGAATCTCCATCAGGTTATTGCTTTCCTTGCCAATATCAAAGTAAGCAGCCCTATCTCCGTAATAGACTGCAAAATCGGTAAACGTACTGGTCCCATCTGGCTTTGGATAGTCCAGAGCAATAATCGGATAGCCTGAGCTGAGAAATAATGACAGCATCCCCGACACCAGGACCGACTTACCGGATCGCGTCGTCCCGAAGCACGCCACGTTTCTCAATTTGTTGATAAAGTCCAACTTGATAGGCGACCCGCCATCGTCTGCAATCAGCTCAAACCCTTCCCGGTCAATATCTTTAGTTTTACAAATCGGCAGCATTCCCAAGGCTTCATTGCTTAGCCAGGTGCTCGTCCGGTCATAGGGGACTTTAAGAATCTGGTCCCACACAATGGGCAGAGTTTGCAGCCAGTAGTGCCAGGGCACATCTCGCTCTCGCACTAGCCGACAGGGCAGCGGGAAGCAGTTGGCCAACCCCCGACAGGCATCATCAAGTTTGCTCTTGCGGTCCCGATGAACCAGAACAACCGTGCCCAGCCTGACTGGGATTGTTCCTTCATACAAACGCTCCTGGGCCTCAATACTTTTCTTCAGCCGAAGCCCTGCATTGACATCAACCGATGTTTTCTCTTGGGCAAATTGGCTCCTTGCAACACTCTGCTTGATAACATCTTGCATTTTATGCTGCATGAGCTTGAGGTTTGTCGGCTGCACCTGGGTGATGATTTCGGTGTCTTTCACATAGGGCTTACAGATCGCTTCCCATAGAAACCGTAGCTGCTGACGCACACTCGCAAAACCCTCCGGTTTCTCGGCAAATACCATCGGGGCTACAAATTTATCTTTGACCTTAACCCAGTCCGTATCTGCAATCGGCACCCGTGACTCACCGCCTTCCCCAGCGGTCAATATAGACCGTGGATGCTTATCACTGTGGATGATTTCAGTGATCTCCCCATCTTTGTACTCAATCCACTGGGGCACTGAGGGTGCAGGCCCTGTATTGAATCGCTGCCAGATTCTTTGCCATAACTCCTCTGTGTCTAAGGGCGTGATTTCTAAGCCCATCCGGTTGGATAAGATTTGCTCCCAAAATATAAACCCTCTATAGAATCCAGACTCAAACAGGGCCTCAAATTCATCCTGGCGGGCATCTTTGCCGTCAGTCACTTTTTGGATCGACTTCCAAAATTTCGCAACTTGTGAAATGGCTTTATCAGACCAATCCGCTTTTTCTCCCTCTCCTACGTCATTAAAATCGATGGTCGCTTCCACATATACTGTTAAGCGTTTAACTTGCCGAACCCCTTTCACAACCAACTCTTGAGCCCTCTTCTTTTCGCTGTACAAAACGACCTGTGCTTCCAGGCAGTCTGATGTTTGGATCAGCCTATCTAAATAGTTCTGTCTGTCCAGATCACTGGAGAACGATTCAAGGTGAAAGGTTGCTGACCCCATCGATACATCCTTGAGGCCAGACTCAACAGCCGTGGCAATAGCTTCTAACTGATGCTCCTTTGGGTTGTCATGAATGCCATTACATTCAAAACCAAACACAAGCTGAAATTTCTTACCCTTGGCAAGCAAAAAACAACTCGCTTCTCTTCCCTTGACTGATATCTTGGCCAAGGTTTCTAGATGAAGGGCTTTCTCAAACGCAGTGACAACAGCAGTCTTACTACCCTTTGCACTAGGTGTCTTTACCCTTTTGGCTTTGACTTTTGTGGCTGATAGCATATCTCGTCTTTACCTTTGGCGTATATCGCAGATTGCCATTCACCCAGCGAGGTGGCTTATGAAACTTATTCATAAATCGCCACGATTGGGACCCCATTACCAGCCACCAAGTTCCACAAGACCAGAATATTAGCGGCACAACAATATAGACTCCTACCCCGTTCGTCCAGAGCGCTGCTGCAATGAATAAAAATATCGCCCAAGGGACTAACTGATCTGACGGAATCCCCGCTATGGTCGTGTTTGCATTGAGAACCTTGGACACCTTTATGAATCTACCTTTTGGAGCTTCCATGCCATCTCCTACATAGTCCTCACTCCAAAAAGTTAGGCAGTTCCAGATATCAATCCAATCACCACATCAGCAACCGCAATCAAGACTGCCGCCAAAACAGGTGCTTTTGCCAAGGACTTCCAATCATCCCCATCCCTGGCTGCATTAAATGCAGGCAACAGTGAGATCACAAACGCAATTACAAACGCAATTCTCAGAACTGTGAACAAGGTGTCTACCAACCCCGCATCAATGCCAGGGACTGATTCAAAAAGCGCTTCCGCTCCCGTCAAAAACTGCGCATGGGCGGGA
>JBCCRZ010000659.1:0-3783 GCA_039200855.1 Cyanobacteria bacterium P01_D01_bin.44
CCTAGCTGAGCTGGATAATCAGCTGTCTAAACGCTTTATAGAGTTAGATCCCCAGGGTTATTTTTTGATCTACCTAGACCGTGATCAAGGGGTGATCTGCGCCAAACATTTCACCAACGTCATCGACGAGAAAGGGCTGGCCTGCGACCCTGAGACAGGCAAACCCCTGCCTACCCGCGGCAAGGTTGAGCGGCAGCATTCTACTCTCTACACCGGGCGCACCGCTAAAGAGCTGTGCATCAAAATTTTTGAGGATAAGGACAACCCCTGCCCCATTAGTTTCTTGGATCACGCTGCCTATCTGGGCCGCGAATTTGTCCGGGCAGAGATGGCGCTGGTTAGCGGCGAAGAGTACGTGCAGGATTAAGAATCACCATGGCTAGCCTACTTTCTTCGATTGCTTTTGTTGTAGAAACTCTGCAAAATCTCGAACCTCTGCCAGCAAATCTTCGGATAAATAATTCAGCAGCTCGATTACCTGTGCCTGGATGATAGTCCGTTCTAGCTGGATATCTGCTCTTTCTAAGGTGAGCACATTAGAGGTTTCGTCTGAGTCATCCGCGAATTCGACCTCAAAGCCTTGGCCATTGTTATAGCAGTGTACGACCGCACCGCGCCTGCCTCTGGTCAGTCCATATTCTTCAATATTGCGAGTGAGTGTGACGATGTCGAGTTCCTTGATCATAGGGTCGATAATACTTATTCTTTAGTCGCTTTTATAAGGACGAGCTGTAATGAATCGAGGTGCATCTTCTCCAGTATCAATGATCCAGACAGTAAAGATGTTAACCGTTCTGCCTGAAGGTGTCTCGATAGGGCCGACGATGATATATTTAGCGCCGTGAACGGTTTCGGTTGTTGCATGCACGGCTTGAGTTCTTGCCAGATTTAGCAGTGCTTGCTCCAGTACGTCTACGTTAGCGTCATTGAACCCCAATCCTCGGAAAAATTTAGCCTTTGCTTTACCAATAGCGTGGGTGTCGGAAAGTAGATACCCGGTCAGTTTCTTTGGCTGAATATAGGCTTGGACATGATTGGGTAAAAGCAACTGGGTTGCCTCCCTAGTGATAGATTTGCTACCTACATCACCATGCCACCATCCACATTCATCACCTGCCCTGTAATATAGGCTGCCGCCGGGTCAGCAGCCAAAAAGCGAATTAAACCAGCCACTTCATCTGCCTGACCGTAGCGTCCCAGCGGGATAAATTTGAGAATCTCTTCGGTGTTCGAAAGATCTTCGGTCATGTCCGTGGCGATGAAGCCCGGTGCTACCGCATTGACCGTCACGCTGCGCGAGGCGAGTTCTTTTGCAACGGTTTTGGTAAAACCAATCACGCCTGCTTTGGCGGCACTGTAGTTGGCCTGACCAGGATTCCCCATCAACCCGGCCACTGAGGCAATGTTGATAATGCGACCTGAGCGCTGCTTGAGCATGATTTTGCTCACCGCTCGGGTGCATAAAAAGACGCCGGTCAGGTTCAGGTCAATCACCGCCTGCCAGTCTTCGGGCTTCATTCGTAGCAGTAGCGTATCTCGGGTAATACCGGCGTTATTGACCAGCACATCGACCCGACCAAATTTATCCATCGCGGCTTTAATCAGCCCATCGACATCATCGGCTTTGGAGACATCGGCCTGAACTGCGATCGCACTCCCCCCTTGCTCAGCAATCTTTGCCACCACTTCATCAGCTGCAGCACTGGAACGGGCATAGTTAACGACTAAACTGGCCCCCTCTGCTGCTAAGGCCAGAGCTGCGGCTCGACCAATCCCTCGAGATGCCCCGGTTACGATCGCAACTTTATCCTGCAGTGCTTCAGTCATGATGTCTCAACACGTTTTCTAAACAATGAATAATGCATTAGCAATGCTCAATCACTGTATTATCTTGCGGCATTGGGATCAACGGGGAGAAGGGGGTGGGTAGTAGGTAGTGGGTAGGTGGAGAATCGACCTCTGATGAGAAAATCTAAAGCGAAAATCTAAATTTGCTTAAATTATAGGTCTAGCCCAAAAGCCTTAAGTTATTCCAGA
The DNA here is from genome assembly GCA_039200855.1 of Cyanobacteria bacterium P01_D01_bin.44. Taxonomy (GTDB): domain Bacteria; phylum Cyanobacteriota; class Cyanobacteriia; order Phormidesmidales; family Phormidesmidaceae; genus SIO4C1. The sequence goes on from JBCCRZ010000659.1 coordinate 2,038, forward strand.
ATAATCAGCTGATTAAGGGAAAGCGTTTTTAGGATAGGATTGCTATTTTTCTTTGCCTCAGTCTTTAACGCTTCGGGAGATCACCCCACCCCGTCGCCCCTTCCAGAAGGGGATAAAGTATCGGCTCTTATGTTGAATCCTTGATTTAATCCTCGATCCTTAGCTACTCAGGAGAACCCATGGCTACAAAACAGCAGTTCAAAAGCTTTGATGACATGATCAGCACCGCCGAACATCCACTCCTGGTGGATTTTTATGCCACCTGGTGTGGTCCCTGCCAGATGATGGCAAAAATCTTAGAGCAGGCGAATGAGCAGCTCAAAGGGGATGTCAAAATTGTCAAAATTGACACTGACCGCTACCCGGACCTGGCGTCGAAGTACCACATCTATGCGCTGCCGACGCTGGTGCTCTTTAAAGATGGGCAGTCCGTTGATCGCATTGAGGGGGTTTTGACAGCAGAGCAATTGGTTGAGCGCGTTCGAAAGGCTGTGTAGTTGTCGATTTGTCTGATTTAACTGAAATAAAACCTATACAACCTGTTTGCGCGATCGCACTCGGCAGCAATCTGGGCGACTCTGAAGCGATCTTGACCGCTGCCCTGGATACCCTCGACAGGGTGCCCGATATGGCGGTGGTGGTGCGATCGCACATCTATAAAACCGCGCCAGTCGGCCCCCCTCAGCCTGACTATTGCAACTGTTGCGCCTTGTTGCAGACGACAATTCCACCGCTGGCGCTGATGCGTCAGCTGCTAGGAGTGGAGCAGCAGTTTGGTCGGGTGCGGAGAGAACGTTGGGGACCGCGTTTGTTGGATATCGATCTGCTGCTATACAGTAACGTTACGCTGGATACGCCGGAGCTAACGCTGCCGCACCCGCGATTTCATGAGCGGGCGTTTGTGCTGGTGCCGCTGAGTGAGATTGCGCCGGATTGGCGACATCCGATTTTGGGGAAGACGGTGGGGGCGTTGATGGAGGAATGCGATCGCACGGGCGTTCGTCCATAACTTACGCTCAGAATACTCGACATCTCACACTACACGCCGAAACCCACCCCACCCACAGAGGGGTGCCCGCCCTGCGGGCTGGTTGAATTTTCAGTCCAGATTTAGTACATTTGAACTGCAAACCTGATTGAGGCCCGTCATGAGCATTGAGCAAACCAATCAGCTGATTCTCCTGATTCTCAATTCGGTGCTGATGGTGTTGCTATCGACGCTTTTAGTAGGCGGGGCCTGGCTGAGACAGGCGTCGCTGGCGCAGGAGCTAGACGCCTTAAAGCGGGCCTGTCGCGATCGCAATTACACCTTTCTGAATACCTCAGTGAAGGAAACCCAGGTCAAGTCGCTAAGACGACAGCGGCACCAGGCCCAGCGACAGTATCGATTGGCCTATAGCGGTTTACTGCTGCTCTACGGGTCGCTCGTGATGTTTTTGATCAACCTATTGGCCCTGGCGCTGCGGACTCTGGTGTTAGCCGATTGGCTCGTGCCCATTGCCTTAGGGCTCTTTATCGGCGGCATCGCCGGGTTACTCGCGGGGGCGGGTCTGGTGCTGGGGGATGTTTACCAGAGCAATCTGTTACGAGAGTCACCCCTCAAATCTCTGGGGAAGGTATTGGGGCAACTTCCCCGCTGGCACAGACACCTGTTTGCTCGGCGGACCTCGATTTACTCGCTACTACCAAGGGGCGTAAACACCTTGCCGAAGAGATCGTCAAATCGGTTGGCAACCAAGCCGGAGC
>JBCCRZ010000660.1:0-3780 GCA_039200855.1 Cyanobacteria bacterium P01_D01_bin.44
GTTGCTTGGGTGATTTTTTGTGCGATTGCACAAAGTATTGTTTCTAACGTTAGCTTGGTCTCTGGTTATGCCTTCATCTTTATAAATCGAGGCTTGGTTAAACCAGGCCTCGATTTTTAGCTATGAAGCCTACCCAATCTACATTTGGAGTAACTGGACATTCAATCGCAATCAATAAACTCTATACAATCAATAAACGCTATATCAGTAGCTGCCTAATTTTAAAGGATAGAAGCTGGGGTTAGATATTGAGGTGTATCCCTTAACAAGGCCTCCGCTGCATCAGGGGGGAGTGGTTTTGCAAAAAAGTACCCCTGACCATATTCACAATCTAGATCGCGCAGCTTTTGGGCCTGACTTTCGGTCTCAACCCCTTCAGCCACGACCTTCATGTTCAAGTTGTGACCCAGGGCAATGATCGTTTTGACAATTTCTGCATTCTCGCAAGCCTCTTCCATTCTCATCACAAAAGATCGATCGACCTTTAAGGTATTAATGGGAAAGCGATGCAGATAGCTGAGCGATGAGTAGCCAGTGCCAAAATCATCGATGCCAATCTGGACGTCAAGGGCCCTAAGGCGCACTAGTACCTCAATCGTGGACTCGACGTTGTCCATGACGACACTTTCGGTCAGCTCAAGTTTAAGGGCATGCTTGCTACAGCTGGTTTTGCGCAAGATTGCCGCGACTTGGTCAACCAGGTCTGAAGCAACGAACTGCCGCCCCGATAGATTGACATTGATAAAAAGATCAGACAGGTGGGGAAACTGCTGGTGCCAGTGATGGGTCTGGCGGCAGGCCTCTTGCAAAACCCAATACCCAATGGGAATAATCAGACCGTTTTCTTCGGCCAGGGGGATAAAGTCGTTGGGATAAATCAACCCGCGCTCGGGGTGCTGCCAGCGCACCAGCGCTTCGAACCCGGCAATAGTGCCGTTGGAGAAATCGATCAGGGGCTGGTAGTGGAGTCTTAGCTGCTGCTGCTCAATCGCCTGATGCAGATCGGCCTCCAACAAAAATCGAGTGGAGGACTGGGTTCGCATGCCCGCCGCAAAGATTTCATGGCGGGCTTTGCCCTGTTGCTTGGCGCGGTACATCGCTGTTTGGGCATCTCTGACCCAGTCCTCGGGCAGATGTTCGTGCTCTGACGTGCTCAGGACAATGCCTGTGCTGACGGTGGTCACAAGCTTGTGATTATTAAAAATAACAGGCCGTGACAGTTCTTCCTGGAGCCGATCGGCCAGGGTCGTCACAGCCTGGTTATCTGTAATCTGATTGAGCAAAATGATGAATTCATCGCCTTCGAGACGGGCTAACTTAGCCTGTCTGGGTAGGTTTTGTCTGAGTCGTGTCGCTAAAATCCTCAGCAGGCGATCGCCGACTGGGTGGCCAAAATTTTCGTTGATATCCTTAAACCGATCGAGGTCTAAGAAAAGGACGGCCAATGTCTGCCGTTGCTGCCTGGTTCGGGTAATTTCTCGTTGCAGAGATTGCATGAACCATTGCCGATTGGGTAGCCCTGTGGTGGTGTCGTGAAAAGTACGGTAGTACTCTTTGTAAGCCAGTACACCGATGCCCGTACCCAGATAGGTACAGGCAGGTAAAACGATCGGGACCCAAATGGCTTGTCCAAAGAGGATAGCCGTAATGCCCGTGAGCCCCAACAGCCCCCCTATGCCGACAATGCCCAGGGCCAGGGGGCGATTAAGTCGCCAGGTGATCATCCCCCCCGCCAGCGCCCAACCCCATATCCAGAGCAGCTCACCGCCCTGAGGCCAAAATCTAAATAGAGGACGATCGTCTAAAACGGCGCTAAGGATTTGACTCGTCAGCTGGGCGTGCATGATCACACCTGGGATGAAGATCTGCTGATCTGTGCTCGAGGTGTAAGGGGTCTGAAAAAGATCTTGCTCGCTGGGGGCAGTGGTCCCAATCAGGACGATCTTGTCGCGTATCCACTCAGGCTCAAAGTCACCGGCTAAAACATCCGTCAGGGACAGCTGCCGCGCCGTGTGATTGGGAGAACGATACTGTAGCAATATCTGATAGCCCGCTGTATCGATGTGGTGATAGCCGCCTGCGTCGGGTTTGAGGCGGGTGAAAGTGGCATCCCCTAGCTCAATTGCGTTGGCCTTAAAGGTGGGCTCAATATCTTGCTCAGCCAGATATCGCAAACTCAGTCGCAGAGACAAGGAATAAAATTTTTCGTCGCCTAGGGCGGCAAACATCAGGTAGCGGCGAATGACACCATCCATGTCAAGCACAAAGTCGTTAAAGCCAATCTGCTCTGGTGCAACGCTGGTAGGAGCCGGGACGCTATTCTTACCGTCTTCATCAATGAGCTTGGTGATGACGATGGTGTTATCAGCTTGCAGCTGCTGCTCAAGGTCACGGGTGCCAGGGAGATAGGGCTTATCTCGGTAGAGGTCCAGGCCGATGGCAGCCGGTTCGTGCTGTTGCAGCTGGGCGAGGAGTTGAGCTAAAAGCTTGTCCGATAGGGGCCACTGCACTTGGTTTTGGATATCGTCTTCGCCAATGCCGATAATCAACAGGCGATCGTCAATATCCGTACTGGACTGCGATCGCACCCAGTGATCGTAAACAGCCAGCTCAAGGGATTGAAAACTGCCGAGCCGATTTATCCCGATTAGCAGCCCGGGGACCAGCAAACTGATGAGCAGACAAGCGTAGCGATTGTGAAACTGACTTTCACCCGGTTTAAATCTCTGGCTAACGGATAGATGTGTGAAGATCCTTTTTAGAGGGATGAAAATCACAGCGGTCGTCACGCGGATAAAAGGGCTTTCTGATGCATAGGGTACCCAATTGTACGGATAGGTTTGAGATACTTGAGGATTTAACCCGTTTACTCATACAAGCTAAGCTCAAAGGCATCGATATCCATCGTACCGCTGAGGGGTTGACGCTGGATGAGCTGATAGCGACTAGCCAGGGTAGTTTCTACCGCCTGCTGGATTTGCTGAGTCTCGGCCTCGGTTTTGGGCACTGACCACACCGGGTCTTGGGCATTAAGCCAGAGTACGCGATCGTAGCCGCCCTGGAGGGCCTGGGTCAGGGCATCTGGCAAATCTTTGGGATGGGTCGCCAGCATGTCTGCCGGATAGTCTGGGTCGATGTAGTAGCTCAGTCGTAGCACATTGCCCCAGGCTCTGGAGTTCATCACGACCAGGGTGGCCTGATTGGGGGTGGCGGTGACCCAGTCATTGACGGTATGGAACATATTGCGATCGCGCAGGGTAAAGTCACCTACCCCCACCGCCAGGTAAAGCGTCAGTAGGGCCAAGCTCAACGGCATCTGCCAGCGCCCCGCCACCCGCGATAGCCAACTGGCAATCAGCAGCAAACAGCCGGGTAGAGCCACAATTACAGAGCGCCCCCAGCCAAACCCCACGGTAAATTTATGGGTGGCAATATCCAGGCCCAGGGCAATCAGCAGGGGCAACACCCCTAAAATGAACCCCACCGTCAGCAGATGATATTCTCGCTGGCGGTAGAGACCGATCAGGCATATCAGTAAAAAGAGCATCACCCCAAACCCGGCCACTACGGCAGTGGGCTTAATCGAGGCGTCGATAGGTAAAAAGCCGGTGCTCCAGTGGCCGAGGAGCAGGTGGTTAGCCAGGGTCTGGGCAATATCTTGCAAATGACGATAGCTGGTCGTCAGCCAGCCACCAGCTGCAGAGATCTGGCTGAGTACATCGCTGCGATTATTGACCTGTTGCCGGGTCCCCCAAAAAACCCACGGTAAGGTCAGGACCA
>JBCCRZ010000661.1:0-3769 GCA_039200855.1 Cyanobacteria bacterium P01_D01_bin.44
CGATCAGTCCTAATTTCCCGGTAATTGTGCAGTTTGAGGTAGAAGGTGCCAAGCGCCCTTTCAAAGCCCACCTCACCGAAGCTGAGTTAGAAGTCATCTAAGCTTGGGCTAGCGTCGAAGTTTCAAAAACCAATCTAATATTGGGATATCTCGCTGCATCGAGGCCAGTTCTTTACGATGTGCTTGGGCGGTTTCGTCATACCATTGGCAGTAGGCTTCAAAGGCCTCGCGATGCTCTATCTCTTGCCTAAACTCAACGGCGACTTGCTGTAGCTCCAGCACATCTGCAAAGTTGCTGGCAGGGAGTGGGGCAAAGGTGGTTTCTTCAAACATGATCTTGTCTCCTCTACAGCCAACCTTTGAGTCGATAAACCCCAAAGCCAATGTATTCCTTGAGGGTACGGGTCAGGTAGTGCAAGGACTCGGTATCTGGGAGAACATGGATCAAGCTTGCTTGTAGCGAACCGTTGATTTCCTCGAAGGTGCGTTCCGTGACCCAGTAGTCAGTCGGCGCAGCGATCGCATCTATACCCTGCTTCTCAAAGATTGCCATTGATCGGGGCATGTGCATAGCTGAGGTAACCAGCAGCACCTTGTTGAGCTGGCGCTGTTGCAAGATTGATTTGACATTCACTGCATTTTGATAAGTATTCAGCGATGTGCCTTCGTTGATAATGGCGCTAGCGGGGACGCCCATCGCCGTTGCGATCTTAGCCATATCTTCTGCCTCTGGGGGGCCACCATCCTTCCAGTCAATGCGACCCCCGCTAAAAATGATCAGCGGTGCTTTTTGGGCTTGGTACAGGCGCACTCCATACAGGACGCGGTCGCCTGCGTCTGACATCTCTACCCAGGGGCGGGGTGGCATCGCCGGATGAATGCTGCCGCCCAACACTACGATAGCCTCAGCTTTGGGGAGATCGGCTGAGGGTAAATATCGCCACTCTAAGGAGCGGACGGCTTGGGCTGAGACCCAGGAGTTGCTGCTAAGAATTAACAGCATCAGAGCAGTTGCGATCGCAGCTGCCGCCCATCGCGGTTGACGCCACATCCAGATCAAACTGAGCATCAGTAAAATACACGTCAACCCCAGCGGATAGATCAGCAGCGGCAGCAGTTTAGAGAGAAATAAAAACATCAGGCCAGATACAAACTCCCCTATCGACGCTGCCGACGCCGACGCAGCAGATCCCGTCGTTCTCGCCGCAGTCGCAGACGGGGTATCCGAGCAAACCGATTACCGGTCGATTGTTCTGAGGTTTCTCTGAGCTCGGGTGGTAAAGGAGCCCCCCCTTTCACCTTCCACCAGGCCGACACCATCCCAGCAGCAAACCCCCCAATCGCCCCAAAGAGAATACAAAAACTGTTTGAGTAGCCCATCAGCTTAAACACCAACAAAAAAATCAGCCAGCTGCGGATCGCCACCGGCATGATCAAATCGGTCATATCGTTGACGGGCGGGGGTGGTTTTTTGGAAGGTTCCATAACAGAGCTAGTGCGCTAACGCCTCTACTATACTCGCAACCTGGTTTTCTAACGGCTGAGTTGTGTCAATCGGTTGAACCAGGGCCTGAGCCTTGGCACTAAAGCGCTCCATCGACTGTTTAGCCAACACATCAACGGTGGCATCGGCAATGTCGCCACTCCGTCTGGCAACCCGCGCCTTGAGGGTTTCAGCCGGTGCGGTGCAGTGTAGGATCGAGAGAGACAGCTTGCTCTCGGCTGCTGCTGTGATCACCGGCTGCCGCAAAGCTTGCCGATCATACTTCGCATCCAAGATCACTGGGTAACCTGCCTGGGTCAATTTGAGCCCCAATGCCAGGAGCCGCTCATAGGTTTTTTGGGTCATCTCGGGGGTATAGAGACTCTCCTCCCCTTTTGCTTGCAGCGGTACCCCGGCTAAATGCTTCCGCACCGCGTCTGAGCGCAGGTGGATCGCCCCAATTTTTTGAGCAAGTGCCTTCGCAGTTGTACTTTTGCCGGAGCCCGACAGCCCTGACATCATGATCAGCTGTGGTGAGGCTGTCTGCAATGAGGGGGTCTGCACACAGGACCACGCCAGACGGTAATATCGAGCAGCTTTCTCGCTAGCCTGTTGCTTAACCGCCGCTGGCACACTGACATCATTCAGCAAAAAAGAAGTGACCTTAGCCCGTACATAGGCTTGCCGACTCACATAGAGCGGCAAAATTTGGAGCCCTTCCCAATCCCCCGTTTGTTCAGCATATTCGTTTATAAAGGCGATGCTTAAATCATCCTGCCCTGCCGCCTTCAAATCCATCACCGTAAAGGCAACGTCATACATCACATCGACCAACCGAAATGGCTCATTAAACTCGATGCAGTCAAACAGCGTCAGCTGCCCCTCCCACTCGCAGATGTTACCCAAGTGCAAGTCCCCATGGCAGGCGCGAATTCGATCTTGCTGAATCCGCTGTTCAAACAAAGCAGCTTGCTCCACAAAAAAGCGATCGGTATACGCTTTGGTTTGATCAAATTGCTGCTGGGTCTGCTGCCCACCAATGTAGCCGACCGTCTGTTCGTAGTTTTCATCAATCGCCTGTCGCACCCGATCCACCTGACCAAAGTCGCGAATATAATCATTGGTTTCGGTATTTCTATGGAAGTCAGCGACGACTTTGGCGAGGTCACGCACCCTGGCTTCATCCAGTAAACCCGCCTCAAACTGGCTGCTAAGCAAAGCCGTTTGAGGAAACTGGCGCATCTTGACCACATAGTCTGCCGGGTCGCCCGATCCTTGCAGCTCAAAACCATCCTGGGTTTCAGCGATGGGTAACACGTCTAGATAAAGGTCTGCCGCTGCCCGCTGATTCAGGCGCAGTTCCTCATTACAAAAATGATGCCGTTTTTCTACGGTTGAGTAGTCAAGAAAGCCAAAATTCACTGGCTTTTTGAGCTTATAAGCATAGTCCCCCGTCAATAATATATAGGAGACATGGGTCTGCATCAGCTCAATCGGTTCCGTCACCGGATGGGGATAGAAAGACGGCTTCAGCATTTGCTGAATCAAAGGAGGCAGAGTGGAGTCAACCATGTTGCTTAGCAATCAAGAGAGTAGTAAGGAGATTCGGACATTCATGCTAGGTCAAGCTTAGAATTTCGGTTAATGACAAATGGGGTGGCCTTGATTTTTAGAGCATCCGAAAATTCTGAACACCACCAAAGAGCCAGAGGTAAAAAACACCTCTGGCTCTCTAAATCTTCTGACAAGACCTACTTTCAAAAACAGTCAATCTCAACAGTGGGCATGGTTAGGATCTACTCAGCAGTAGCCTCAACCACCTCAGTTTCTTCGGCTCCCGTTTCTTCATCACTGGCCTCTGCAGTACGGCCTGCCAATACTGACACCACTAATTGCTCTGGATTACCGACTGCCACAACACCCTTGGGTAAAACCAGATCGCCCACATGCAAAGAATCCCCAACGCCTAGATCCGAGACGTTAATATCTAACGTTTCGGGGATACCATCAGGTGGGCACTTGAGCTGCATTTCAGTCAAGACTGTATCCAGTACACCGCCATCATCTTTAACCCCTTTGGCAACGCCAGTGAAGTTCAGAGGCATAGAAACTTCTACCTCAGATTGAGAGGCAATGGAGAAAAAGCTGATGTGGTAAACCTTATTTTTCCAGGGATGGGTTTGGACCTCTCTCAAGAGCGCCTTACCATTCCAGGGCATGTCAGGTACTTTGACATCAACGACGGTTTTATTAACCACTGCCTTACGCAGCAGGGCCTCAGCGTCA
>JBCCRZ010000662.1:0-3763 GCA_039200855.1 Cyanobacteria bacterium P01_D01_bin.44
AAGCCGTTGACCTGGGTGGAGAAACAGGGCCATGACTACACGATGCAAGGCGGGGTGATGAACTGGCATAACTGGCAGTTCCATCTGCGGCTAGACTCCCGCGTCGGGCCGATTTTTTCCCTGGTGCAGGTCAACGACGGCGATCGCTGGCGCTCCGTGATGTATGAGGGGTCGCTATCCGAACTGTTCGTACCGTACCAGAGCACTGACCCCAACTGGTATTTCCGCACCTATATGGATGCTGGAGAATACGGCGCTGGCAAGCTGGCGGTGCCGCTGGAACGCGATCGCGACTGCCCCTCCACGGCCACCTACCTCGACGCCGTATTTGTCGACGATATGGGGCAGCCCTATACCCAAGCCGATGCGGCCTGTGTGTTTGAGCGCTACGTGGGCGATCCGGTGTGGCGACACTATGATGCCATTTTGGAAAAGTCCGCCAGTCGGCGTGATCGCGAGCTGGTGGTGCGCTTTGTGACGGCGATCGGCAACTATGACTATCTATTCGACTGGTCCTTTGGCGAAAACGGCACCCTGAAAGTGCGCTTTGGCGCTAGCGGCATGGAGGAAGTGCAGGCCGTTCCTGCAATGGACATCGACGAAGCTGCCCCAGCCCACACCCGGTTTGGCCGCATGGTCGCCCCGCAGACCGTGGCCACCAACCACGATCACTTTTTCAGCTTCCGACTCGATATGGATGTAGATGGCCCCGCAAACAGCTTTGTCCACGATGACCTGAAAACCGTCGCTGCCAAAGAAAGCCCCCGCACCAGCTTTTGGACGGTGGAATCGCACACGGCGAAAACTGAATCGGACGCCCAAATGACCCTCAATATTCGGGAACCAGCGCTCTGGCGGGTCACCAATCCCCACGCCACCAACTTTGTGGGCTATCCCACCAGCTATGAGTTCAAATCTCACGGCAACGCCATGGCGATGATGCGGCCTGACGACTTTCCCCAGCAGCGAGCCGGATTTACCAATCATCACCTCTGGGTCACGCCCTACGCGGCTAACGAACTCTATGCGGCAGGAGATTATCCCAACCAGAGCCACGGCGGCGATGGCCTGCCCGCGTGGACCAGCCGCGATCGCGCCATTGAGGATACCGACATTGTGGTGTGGTACACCCTCGGGCTCCATCATGTCGTCCGAGCCGAAGACTGGCCCGTCTTGCCCACAGAATGGCACGAGTTCGAAGTGCGGCCATTCGACTTCTTTGACCGCAACCCCGCTATGGCGATTGCTGGGTAAAGTCGGCCACCAATCACTGTGGTGAGCGGTTTAACGCTCTCACCCCTTTCAAGCGGTCTAAACTCCTCACTTTCAAGGGCATAGCGCTGCGGTGGCAGACAACCTTAGACTCACACCAACAGCTTTTGCTCCTTTGTGGTTACGACGGGTTGGCTATCTAGCCCTAACAGATATGGTTTAAAGGGGTGTGAACAGTAATATGCCAGAATTAGCATGAGCGAAAATGAGTGCATCACCCAAGACTGTTGAATGGATTGGCAGTTCTATGAAAGATTTGCAGGAGTTTCCACAGGATGTTCGGCAAACTATGGGGTACGCCCTGTACTTGGCTCAATGCGGTGAAAAGCATCCCTCAGCCAAGCCCCTGAAAGGATTTAAGGGAGCTGGGGTGCTGGAAGTTGTAGATGGTTTTGACGGAGATACCTATCGAGCCGTCTACACCGTAAAACTGGCTGAAGTGGTCTACGTGTTACATGCTTTTCAAAAGAAGTCAAAGCAAGGCATTGCGACGCCTAAACAGGATGTTGAATTGATTGGAACAAGACTGAAACAGGCCAAGGAGCATTACTCACAAAATTACAGCAAACCGCCAGGAGAATAAGACATGACTGAAGAAATTGAGGTACAAGCCAGTAGTGGCAATGTATTTGAAGATTTGGCTTTGGAGAACGCTGAAGAATTGCTTGTCAAAGCAGAGCTTGCCCGTCGGATCAGCCGCATTATTACTACTCAGCAAATGACTCAAACTGAGGCAGCAGAGGTGTTAGAAGTTGATCAACCTAAAATCTCGGCATTAATCAATGGCAAGCTGGCAGGCTTTTCGACCGCACGCTTGTTTCGCTTCCTAAATGCTTTAGGAAGCGATGTGGAGATTGTCGTAAAACCAAAATCTCTGCCACAGGCTCAAACGCGCGTTATTGCCTCATGATTTGGGATATCTGCAAAAGACTGCCCATTCTGCCCATAGAACTGCATCAAGTGTGGCCATCGCGGTTTCCATAGCGCCCGGCTAGCCCCTATAAAAGGGCGAATTTGTTTGGGAAAATTGATGCGAGCATTGTATCTTGGCCCGAGCTGCGATCGTGTAAGCCCTTAACGGCTTTGGTCAGGACGAAGGCACTCCAGACTGGAAACGACGCTCTCGAGGACACTCGCACATTCACTTGGCTTGACGACTGCCGGTTACCACCCTGATACAGGGCATTTCAAAAGTCAGTTAGACAAGCTTTCTCCTGCAAAATCAGATTTTCAACGTCCCAAATGCCGCTGCTAACAACCTTCGAGCGTCACTGGCAGTCGAATAGCAAACTCGGTTCCAGGCAATGAACTAGAAACCAGTTTAAGCGTGCCACAGTGGGTTTCCGTGATGATTTGATTAGAAATAGTCAGCCCCAGTCCGGTACCATGACCGACTTCTTTGGTGGTGAAAAAGTGGTCAAAGATTTTGCCTTCATCTTCGCGAGCAATGCCTACGCCATTATCGCGGATATGAATTTCGATTTGATTCTGATTGGCAAGCCGGGTTCGAATCCAAAGCTTAGGGCTGCCTTCCTCAGCTCGGGGAAGTAGCATGAATTTTCCGGCTTCATGGGCTTCCTCAATGGCATCTAGAGCGTTTGCCAACAGGTTCATGAAAACCTGATTGAGCTGAGCTGGATAGCACTCTATTGCTGGAATATTGCCATAGTCTCGGATGACTTCAACTCCAGGATACTGACCGCGGGCCTGAGTTCGACGACCTAAAATCAGCAGCGTGCTTTCAATCCCCTCATGCACATCAACGGTTTTTATTTCCGCTTCATCTAAGCGAGAGAAGTTGCGCAGGGACAACACGATTTTCTGAATCCGCTCGGTCCCTAACTTCATGGACTCAATAATTTTGGGCAAGTCTGTCAAAATAAAGTTGAGGTCCATCGCCGCAATTTTGTGCTTTAGAGCTTCCAGGCTGGCCGCATCATTAACGTCACACTGCTCGCAGAAACGGACGAGTTCTAGTAAGTCATCGGCGTATTCACCCAGGTGTGACAGATTACCGTGGATAAAATTAACGGGATTATTGATCTCATGGGCAACTCCGGCTACCAACTGCCCGAGACTGGCCATCTTCTCATTTTGAATAAGCTGCGTTTGCGATCGCTTGAGCTCGGCCAGGGTTTTCCTAAGCTCATCTGATTGCTGCTCGATAGTTTGGACATATTCGGCTTGCTTAAGGGCAATCCCAAGCTGTTCAGCAATATGGATTAGCAGCTGCACATCAGCTTCTTGCCAGTCCCGAGGCTTGGAGTTCTGATAAGCTGCCAATAATCCCCACAGTTTTTGTTTAATGTAGATGGCGACGATGGCGTACGACCGAGCCTGATAGCTCTCGAGCACTTCTATATAGCAGTCGCTAAAGCCAGCCTCATAAATATCGGGGCAGATGCGAAAGACTTCGCCATGGCTGAACTCACCGCCTTCAGTCTTCTGCAAATGCGTGTCAGCCGTGTAGACCTTTCCTAAGAGCTTTGCA
>JBCCRZ010000663.1:0-3730 GCA_039200855.1 Cyanobacteria bacterium P01_D01_bin.44
ATCGTAGGTCTGATCCTCTAGCCCGTACTCTGCCAACACAAAGGTGCTGCCGCCAAAGGTGTCGGTCTCGATCACATCGGCCCCCGCTTGGAGAAAATCGCGATGCACGGTCGCCACCGCTTCGGGCTTGGTGAAGACTAAATATTCGTTGCAGCCCTCATACTCTGGCCCGCCAAAGTCGTCAACGGTCAGCTCCTGTACCTGCAAGTTTGTGCCCATGGCACCATCAAAGACGATTACAGGATGCTCCGGGCTGTGTAGTCGCGCTAGAAAGGCACTTTTCATAGTGGGTTCAATAATCGGCATTCAGAGTAAGTAGCCAGCAACGTAGGTTGCTAACTTCAAGCGGGCAGTTGCCCCCGTCAGGAGTCAGGAGTCAGAATATTCTGTAGGAAATGCAAAGCTCTAAGGGATGTTTTTTGCCCTTCGCCCTTCGCTCTTTACCCTTCGCCCTTGCACTATTATCCTTCATCTTTTGTTAAGAAGGGATATAGACTGAGTTTCTAGACTATCAATGACTTTTCTGAAAGACGATGAGTCGGTCTAATAGTTGCGGTTGGCATAGCCATTCTCATGACCATGACTATTTCCAGGACCAGTGTGGTCTGAGCCCGCAGCGTGGGCGGGGAGCTTTAAGAGCGTCTGGGCATCGGCAGGCTTTATCCATTGGGGCGAGGCTGGGAAATTTTCGTAAGGTCGATCTTGGGCTAAGACCTGGGCTTCAATGGCGCAGACGTCTTCATAGCTGAGGGCCAACTGATGCTGTAGGTGCCGCAGCCATTTTTTTAACGGAGTATCTAGGGGAAACTCAAGCTGTATAGCTGCTTGGAAGGCATCGCGGTAGCGATCGCAAATCTCCTCACGATCATCAAAAGGCTGGAGGACATCCGCTTCGATGGCCTGGCTTTGGTCAATGGTAATCCCCAGCTGACGGCGCAAAAACTCTAGAATGTCTCGACTCGCGGGTGGGATATGCCCCTGATAGCGTTGGACATATTCTTCGATACTACGGCGATACTCTCGCTCGGGGGAGTAGGCGGGCGCTGGCATCAGAGCAATTTGAGGGCTATCGCTGGGGGCATAGAGGGCAATCGGTAGGCTCTCGACATTGGCTTCGGCCAAAGACTGACTCAGGTAAGCTTGCAGATCGCCAACGGAGATTTTGCCATCGGCATCTAGATCGGCCAGCCCCGTGGTGATGCCCTTGATCAACGAGTGGGTATACAGCGACAGACCCAGGTCAGTCATCGGCCAGGGGCGGGCGGCACTGCCGAGGGCGGTGAGTAACGCACAGTTATAGTCAGCGAGGTGAGGTAGTGACTGGGTGAGAGTGCGACCGTTGGCTGCGCCATTCTGGGGAGAGCTCGGTGCAAAGCCGCCTGATGCAAAGCTGCCTGATGCAAAGCCATCAGTCGACACGCTGGCGGTTTCAAAATTGTCGGTTTCAATGGGTTGCTGAGACGGCACCGCGCCCCACAGGCAATCTAAAACCATGACGCGATCCAAACCGTCTCTCATGGCGGGCAGTGCCCTGCGAATAAAGTCACCGGAGATGGAGGTATCGGTGAGGCGATCAAGCTGAGTATCTTTGGCGGGCAGATAAATCATGCCGCTACTGGCTTCGATGACGCCGCAGCCGGTGTAATAAATCAAACATAGGTCACCGCGACGACACCGATAGTTCATGCGCACAATTTCATGGCGCAGCTGCCGCAGCTTGGGGTTAATCAGAGTAACCACCTGATCGTCACGCAGATCCGTCATCTCAGACAGCAAAGTTTGCTTGAGGGCAGTGACGTTTGCGATCGCAGGGGATGGCCCTGGATGCTCTGCGGCGAGTTCCCCAGCACTCACGCCGATTAATAGTATCTGCTTCCCCATGTGTTTATCACCTCTAAAGGAGTTTGCAGACGGTCGCCGTAATCTGTGCAACTGCCTGCATACGTAGATTTTTCGTAAAGCCCTTTATCTTTTCAGGACACTTAAATAAACATTGTTGCCAAACGTTGGAATTGGACATCTCCCAGCCTGAGTTCCCGTCTCCCCTCGGTTATCACTGTCACGACCAACCTCGCCTAGTGGCTTTCCCTGACATCAGGATGGGGACAAGAACGGAAAGCCCTAGCAGAGACCTTGACAAACAATGGATTGGAGAAGGCTTTACCCCTCTTTCACTAAAACCGTAAAAATTCTGACGATTAGTCCTAAAAAAGCTGATTTTTCATGAATTTCACTTAATCAGGTTTTAGCTAGATTTGGGGATTGCTACGCAGGCTGCTAGGTGGGGTCTCCGGGCATGCTGAAGAATGTAAGAAATGTCGTTGCACGGCAAGTCGATGGACAAAACCAGACTCCGATGGCGATTTTTCAGGGAATTTGAAAGTTACAGGGGACGGAAACTCAATGCTAAAAGTGGTAGTGGGTCATAGCGATGAGGCCGATACAGACTATGCGATCGCAGCTGCCCTGGCGCAATGTAAGACCGCGCTGGCGGGGCTCAAACCCCAAGCCGGAATTTTACTCAGTGCTGTTGACCTTGACTACCCATTGATGCTGGCTGACATTCAATCCGCCTACCCTGGCCTGCACTTAATTGGCGGCACCACCGACGGAGAAGTCTCTTCCCAGCTGGGGTTTCAGCAAGATTCGGTGGTGCTGATGTTGTTTGCCTCTGATACCCTAACTATTCAGGCCGGTTTGGGGCAAGCGGCTTCTAAAGATCCGCTGGGGGCAGCTCAGCAAGCGGTAGCGCAATCACGGCAAGACCAAGTCGATGATCCGGTCCTGTGCCTCACCCTTGCCGAAAGCCTCCACCTCAACAGTGTGTCCATTGTGGAAAGTTTACGCCTGATCCTGGGGGAAAGCTTTCCGATTTTTGGGGGTCTGGCGGGGGATCAGGCTCGATTTCAAAAGACCTATCAGTTTTTTAACGGACAGGTGCTCACAGATAGTATTCCGATTTTACTCTTCTTTGGGCCGCTGCAGTTTGCCTACGGGATAGCCCACGGCTGGACCCCGATTTCACAACGAGGCACGATTACAGAAACCGGTAAGAATACCGTCTGTGCGATCAATGATCAGCCCGCCCTCGATCTCTACGACTACTATTTGAGCGGGCTGACCCCCTCTCCGGAGTATCCCCTGGCGATTTTTGAGAAGGCGAGCGACAACTTTTACCTGCGGGCTCCGGTGGGGTGCGATCGCGACACCGGTAGCATTCAGTTCTTGGTAGATATCCCGACCCATGTGGACGCTCAGATTGCCCACGCCAGCCAGACCGACATCCTCACAGCCTGCGAAACCGCAACGCGCCAGGCCCTCGATCGCTACCCCGGTGAAAAGCCAGAAGCCGCGTTGATGTTTTCCTGCTGCACCCGGCGATACTTACTCGGCACCCGGACTGAGGAAGAGACCCAAATCAGCCAGCGGTTATTGCCACCGAATTTACCCTTAGCCGGATTTTACTCCTACGGTGAAATCGCCCCCGGTGTCCCCCAAGACCATGTCCGACTAAACCATGAAACCTTTGTCATGCTCCTATTAGGCAGTTATTAGCGGTGATATGGAAACCGAACATGAAAAGGTTCAAGCCTTAGAACGACAGGTGCGATCGCTCGAAAAAAAGCTCAAACGCTCCCACGCGGATCGGCGCTTATTGGAAACGAATAATGCTCGCACAGAATCTCTTCTCAAGCGCGTCATCGAAGAGCTAAAAGAGTCTAAACAAGCC
>JBCCRZ010000664.1:0-3727 GCA_039200855.1 Cyanobacteria bacterium P01_D01_bin.44
CACTCTTCTTTGAGCTACTTAACACCTAGTGAATTTGAAGCAAAGTGGAGGGAGTCGCGGTAGTCGTCTAAAGATGAGACTGATAAGTCCAGTCTTTCTATTACCTGATTTTACTGTCCAAATTTAGGGGTTCACTTCAAATACCTCCTCGACAGGATTGTTACCCAGCACCCAGGCTTCTTCCTGACTCAATAGGGCTTCCGCCTCGACACAATCTTCCGTTCCAGTAATAAAGAGCTGATCAACTGTATGCGCCGTTTCGGGCCTAGCTCTGCGTGTGCTTCACCCCACTCAGCAAAACGCTGAATGAGGTCCGTGCTCAGTCGCTGAGCGGACCCATTCAAAACCCTGAGCCCTACAGCCCGCGAAGGGATAATCCAACCTGAGGGGAAAAGTGCAATCCTTCTCAGCCCTTTGTGAACAGCCGCAATGGATGGAGAGAAATCTGCGATCGCGCCAGTGCTGACTGATCAGGTCACAATTTACATAATCAAAGAAATACGGAATCTCTGAAATCATAAGTTTTCCTTTTAGTTTAGATTTAGCATTGCTTCGCTAATTCGTGGTAAGAGCCGAAAAATGCTGTACTTTTTAAGATAGACTTAAGCACATAGAGATTCAACTTTGAATAGATCTAAGTCTATGGAAGGTGCTGCGGGATAGCGTCTCTTTGCAACCCCGTTCAGAGAAAGGCCTTCTTTGAACGCCCTACAGCACAGGTTCTCATATAGCACCTGTGCTGTAGGGGTGAAGCGCTTCGTCCCTATTTTCTTCGACTCTTAACTTGTTGCAATCCCGCTCCTCGGCAAACGAGGAGACTTAAGGAGGTACTCATAGCAAATTTCTCTCGTATGACTCGTCGGAACTTTCTGTACACCGCAGGGCCTTCCGCAGTCAGGTCTGTTTTCATCTCTGGTTGATCGTGTTCCCACAGTCTGTATTTGTTTTGTGGCTTTGGGGATAGGTGCGATGGCGTTTAAATTAAGCGGTTTTAACTTTAATCACTCTGATCAAGGAGGCATTACAACGTGGATTTTTTGTCCGAATTCTTGACGCTCTTTCTGAGCAAGTTGCAGTCCCCAACACTCGGCTTTCTAATTGGTGGTATGGTCGTTGCCGCCGTCAATAGCCGACTGGCAATTCCAGATGCAATCTATAAGTTCATCGTCTTCATGCTGCTCCTAAAAGTCGGCCTGAGCGGCGGCATTGCGATCCGCAATGCCAATTTGGCGGAGATGCTGCTGCCTGCGATGTTCGCTGCGGTAACCGGGATTCTTGTCGTGTTCATCGCGCGCTACACGTTGGCTAAGATGCCGGGTGTCAGAACCTTAGACGCCATTGCGACCGGGGGGTTGTTTGGTGCCGTAAGTGGCTCTACCCTCGCCGCCGGTATAACTTTGCTAGAATCAGAAGGCATGCAGTACGAGGCCTGGGCCGCCGCACTCTACCCCTTCATGGACATCCCAGCGCTCGTGACTGCGATTGTTGTAGCCAGCATTTATACCAAAAAGCGGCGCGACAAGTATCTCAGCAAGGAGGAGTATCTTAGCAAGGAGGGATATCGCAGCAAACAGCCCGTCGCCGTAGGTGGATATCCCAGCGAGCAGGGCGGTACCACAGGCGGGTCTCCCAGCGGGCAGGGTATTACCGCAGGCGGGTCTCCCAGTGAGCAGCGCGATACCGCAAGTGAGCGGGTCAAGATATGGCCCATCGTGCAGGACAGCCTCCAGGGCTCTGCCCTATCGGCACTGATACTTGGTCTCGTTCTAGGCATATTAACCCGGCCGGAAAGTGTCTACGAGAGCTTTTTCGATCCCCTCTTCCGTGGCCTGCTTTCACTACTGATGCTAGTCATGGGTATGGAGGCCTGGGCAAGAATCGGTGAGCTGCGTAAAGTAGGTCAGTGGTACGCCCTTTATGCCTTTGTGGCACCGCTGCTGCATGGGTTCATTGGCTTCGGTTTCGGCTGGATTGCCCACATCACTACGGGATTTAGCCCTGGCGGCGTCGTTCTCTTGTCCGTCATCGCCGCCTCCAGTTCAGACATCTCGGGGCCGCCTACGTTACGAGCTGGCATTCCCAAGGCCAATCCCTCCGCTTATATCGGCGCGTCCACAGCCGTCGGCACACCGGTTGCGCTTGCCATTTGCATACCGCTCTTCATCGGGCTTGCCCAGACGCTGATGGGAGGTAGTTGAGCCCAAACGGATCACGGTCTGCCGGTGCTCCCTGGGTCCGGCAACCAACGCAGTAACCCAATGAAGCAGCCCAATGAAACGGCTCAGCGCAATAGCGTGCGATGCTGCCGTTTTCCTAAGTTTCTATATCGTTCAATGAATGCACACATCAAGAGGTAACCCATATGGCCAAGCCTGCAAGCAAGCTCGTCATCGTCACGGAAAAGTTGCTGCTGAAAAAGATCGCCAAGATCATAGACGAAGCCGGGGCAACCGGTTATACAGTGGTGGACGCTGGCGGTAAAGGCAGTCGCAACGTGCGCTCCTCGGGACGGCCCTCCGTTTCCGACGAATTCTCGAATGTAAAGATTGAGGTGCTCACCGACAGTCGGGATATGGCCATGAAAATTTCGGATAAGGTCGCAGCGCAGTTTTTCGACGACTATTCGGGCATCGCCTATATCTGTGAGGCGGAGGTACTGAGCGCGCACAAGTTCTGTGGGCCAGACGGCTGTTGAATCGAGACGCCGCAAACCCAAAAAGCTGGGGGTATTCCCCCGGCTTTTTGGTGGCCGATTTGAAAACATCCACCCGTAGGCTGGTGACTGTTTTCACCCCATTCAGGTCCTTCATGCTGGCTAAACCACTGCCCACAGACAGATTGGCTAGCAACAAACCCATTCCTTCTAGAGGGTGAAACAGAATTGCCAGGGAGAGTAAAGATAATGGCGCTCAGCAGATTAAAAAAGCCTTTGTGGTGGCCACCACAAAGGCTTTTTAAGTTCTGTTTTATCGATCACGTGACCCAGGCTAAGCAAGGTGTTGTTAATGGGGGTACCAAGGGGGTTAGAAAAGTAGGGATGCATGCATCCCTACTGCTTTCACAGGGGTCCACTTAAGGACCAGTGAGACGGAGTTACAGGAGTCAATAGTCTCGCCGTTGGAGAGCGTTTTAGCATCCAAGGATGACTTCGACAGAGAATTGATTAAAATCAATCTCTAATCGATCTCCCATGTATTTAAGTCTATCTTAATGGGTTCAAAACTATCAGGGAATTCAGCTAATTTGGAATGAATTCTTAAATCTGAAATATAAGCAGAACTTTTGAATTTTAGCCAAAAATATATGGCATGCCCACATCAAAAGGCTGTCCTTTGACCACATAGCCCACCATGCCCTCTGCCGCACACAGTCGCTCCAGGCAGGTGGTGAGCTGAAACTCCCCTCGATACCGCAGGTTGTTCTCAATTTCGGCTTCCAGATGGTCAAAAATCTCGGGCCTAAGCACATACATGCCAAACACCCCGAGAAACTCCGAATCGGCCATGCCTGCCACGTGCAAATTTGCGTTTGCGTAGTCCAGGGTTGGCTTCTCATAGAGTTGAGTCACTTTCAAAAGAGACTGGGATTCTTGCCAAACACCGGTGACGCAGCCTGCTTTTTGGATAATGTCACCCGGCATCACCGTCAGCCCGATAACGCTTTGGGCGGTCCTGGCAAAGACCGCTAACAGTTGCCCCGCGCAGGAGAGCTTGTCCTGAGAGTGATA
>JBCCRZ010000665.1:0-3726 GCA_039200855.1 Cyanobacteria bacterium P01_D01_bin.44
CTCATGGGCTATCCCCACCTGCTTAAGCACTTCAATCACAGGCGCAATTTTTTCTAACCCGTTTTTACTAAATTTCGGATCAAGGCTCCGTGCCCCCGTCGGCTTCTGATAATTCTCAAGGCTATATTTGCCCGTCACCAATCCCTGAGCCAAAGGGCTGTAGGCCAAAATCGTCACCCCCAACTCCTTAGCCGTCGCCAGTACCCCATTGCCCTCAATCTTGCGATGCAGCAGCGAATACTGCACCTGATTCACCGCCAGCGGCACCCCGCGCTCTGCCAAATACCCGTGCGCCTCCCGCATCTGCTGCGCTGAATAGTTACTTACCCCAATTGATTGAATGCGCCCCTGCTTGACCTCATCCGCCAGGGCATTCATCAACGTTTTTTGGCTCATCAAAAAATCAAATGGCCAGTGCACCTGATAGAGTGCAACGGTCGGCAACTGCAGCCGCTTTAAGCTGGCCGTCAGCGCATCTGCTACCGCCTGACCTGAAAATCGCCAGGGTAACGGAAAGTATTTTGTCGCCACAACGACTGGGCTATCAGCAGTTTGTATAAACTGCCCCAGCAGCTTTTCTGACTCACCCAAGCCATAAATCTCAGCCGTGTCAAAGAAGTTAACTCCAGCGCTCATAGCCGCCTCAAACGCCTGACGCACTTCATCGGCACCATAGTCCTTGCCATATTGCCAAAACAGCGAATCGCCCCACGACCAGGTTCCGATTCCTAGAGCAGGCACTGTCGGTCCACCTGGCCCGAGCTGAACAGTTTGAATGTTGGCTTGAGTTTCCATAGGAGTCTCCGCTGCGACCTTTTATAGCTATGTTACAGAATGTGAAGGGAGTTTGGGGCGTAGGGTGCAGGGTGAAAGGCGAAAGGCGAAAGGCGAAAGGCGTTTAGCCCAAGGGGCCGAATCCGAATGTCTTGCACTGGGGGAGGAGCCTCTTGCTCCTACATCTTCCACATCTCCGCGTCTTTCCTCCCCCTGCTCCCCTGCTTTTCCATCTTTTGGTTTCTCTCAGGACACACTTTTTCCCGGCTGCTAGCGCTACAGTGACTTTAACGACTGGGAGAGCAAGCTGCGATGAAACTGACCGAAGGCAAGGTAGGGCCAGTGCTAATGAAGCTAACCCTGCCGATGGTATGGGGTATTTTTTCGATTGTGGCTTTTAACCTGGCGGATACCTACTTTGTAGGGCAGCTGGGCACCGATGCGCTGGCGGCGATGAGTTTTACCTTTCCGGTGGTGATGACGCTGGGAAGTTTGGCAATGGGGCTAGGGATTGGGGCCTCATCGGTGATTGCCCGCGCCATTGGGGAGGGCGACCATAGCCGAGTGCAGCGGTTTACGACGAATAGTTTGACCCTGTCGCTAGTGGCGGTGGGGATTTTTGTCGTGGCGGGGTTACTGACAATTGACCCACTTTTTAAGCTGCTGGGGGCAACCCCTACAGTGCTGCCGTTAATTCGGCAGTATATGCAGATCTGGTACTTTGGCATGGTCTTTTTGGTGGTGCCGATGGTGGGCAATAGCGCCATTCGCGCCGCTGGGGATACGGGCACCCCCAGCATCATCATGACCCTGGCGGCTGGTATTAATATCGTCCTGGACCCGCTGATGATTTTTGGGCTGGCGGGGCTACCTGAGCTGGGGTTAGCGGGGGCAGCCCTGGCTACGCTGATCTCGCGGGCAATTACGCTGGTGGCTTCGCTGCTGGTGCTGCAGTTTAAAGAGCATATGCTGTCGCCAAAGCTGCCGGATCTAGAGGAGACCCTCTGGTGTTGGCGAGATATTCTCTACGTGGGCTTACCCGCAGCGGCGACGAATATGATTACGCCCATGTCGATCGGGGTGATTACGGGGCTGTTGGCAACCCATGGAGCCATCGCAGTCGCTGCTTTTGGGGTGGCCTCTCGGGTTGAGTCACTGGCGATGATTGCGCTGATGGCCCTGGCCGCCAGTCTAGGACCGTTTATGGGGCAAAACTGGGGCGCTAAGGCCTATGGTCGAGTGGGCAGAGCGCTACAGCTGAGCTGTTTGTTTTGTTTTGCGTGGGGCTGTTTGATGGCGGTGATGTTGGCTCCGTTAGCTCCGGGTTTGGTCAGGCTGTTTGATGAGAATGCGGCGGTGGTTGCGATCGCAACCACCTATCTCTGGATCGTCCCGATCAGCTACGGCACCGCTGGCATTATCCAGGTCGCCAGTTCTAGCTTTAATGCCCTCGGTAAACCTGTGCCCTCCATCGTCATGACCCTGCTGCGGATGTTTGTGCTGTATATTCCCCTGGCATACTTGGGGAGTCGTCTGCTTGGACCCACAGGCATTTTTATCGCCGCTAGTGTCTCAAATATACTCGTGGGAGTCGGTGCTTATGTTTGGAGTCGGCAAGCTTGCAGTGTCAAGACAGCCCTGCTACAACAGTCTGTTGTGCCTGTAAAGCCACCTGCTTGAGCTATTCTCTCTTGGGGAATGGGACTTCGCTGACCTTAGAGTCAGTGGGATTGCTCAAAATTATCTCGCGGTGACGGATAGTCGTAATCGCCACCTCCCACGGAAAGGTAAACGACTGAAACGCGGTGGGGGAGATTCTGTCGATATCGAGGTCAACCACGACCTGCCTGAGAATGATAAACAGTTTGTGGCGAATAACCTGCAGCTCTTGTAGAGTTTGGGCGGCTTCGACCTTTTCGATCAAATCTAGAATTTCTAAATTGTAGGTATCGGCAATATTTTTTTGACGACCCACCCACCACAGGCGAAACTGCCAGATGCCAGAGAACACCAAAATGCTGGCTGATAGGAGCAGCCCCATGGGTTCAGCATATTCGACAAAAAAGCTGGGGTTGTCCTGGTTGTAATAGGCACTGGCCCCCGGATGTAAAGGGAACCCCAGGTTTTGGCTGGCCTCGGGCGACTGGATACGAGCTGTTCTTGGGTTAACCGAAATCAGCTCATTACGATATTCATAGAGCACCTGGGTAATGGTTTTGACTACCTCGGAGCTGACGTCTTTGTTGGCAATCAGCAGAGCGCTCACCGCCACGGCGGGCAAATCCTCGGGGGGGATGGGAGAGCTGCCATCATAGGTGCCCCTGGGAATCACGGTGGATTGCAAATAGGGTTGAGCCAGCTTTAAGGCTTCAATCTGGACAATCGGCACCAGCTCAAATTTGTCAGTTTTGAGCACATCCCCCACGGACTCGTTTCCCAGACCGATAATCCGAAACAGGGCATCCACTTTGCCCTTGAGTAGTGCATCTTGAGCCTCTTTGGCTGGCATTGGCAAAGCTTTAAAGTCCCAATCAGTCAGGCCATAGTGCTCAATCAGCGGCCAAAATAATGTGTAGGAGCCACTCCCTTCTGGCATCAGGGCGATGCGTTTGCCCCGTAGGCCAGCAATGCTCTTGATATTGGCTTCTTTATTGGCGATGAAGTGAAACATCTCTGGGTAGAGCTGTGCCACCGCCCGCGCATTGGGCTGCACTGGCGTATCGTTTTGCACCAGGGCCATATCGACTTCATGGCTCTGAACGTCATCCATATTCTGATTAGAGCCGGGGGATTCGATCACCTCCACTTTGATCTGAGGCGCATTGGCTTCGGTCACCTGGGCGATTGCTTTCCCAAAGGCGTAATATTCCCCGGTGGTGCTGCCCGTCGCCAGGCGCACCACATCAACCCGATTATGTTCACGAATCAGCTGGACAGCAGATGCGATCGCAA
>JBCCRZ010000666.1:0-3713 GCA_039200855.1 Cyanobacteria bacterium P01_D01_bin.44
ACAGGCTTGTTTGACCAACCGCTAGAAGATTCTGGTTTCAGCACACCATCAGTGAATGTACAACATATTTCGTTCAGACCGAGCTAAATATCAGACCGAGCACCTTGAACCACACTGCCAAACATTGAAAATGGCTCAGATCGGGCAATCTCCATGGAGATTGCCCGATCTGGAAATTTATCGACAAGCACCTTCATCAGTTCCCCAACGACAGGATCAGAGAGTCGAACATCCTGATTGGCATAGTCGAGTTCTAAGATGTCCATGGCTTGAGCAATTTCGTCGAATGTTATCCCTTGCAATATGGCATAAGCAATGGTCGTCGTTGCCAGGCTCCCCAGTGTCTCGGGTTTAAAAATTGGCATAAATGAACCCTTTTTTAGCGTCTATGGTCCTCCCTGTTTCATGCCCTTACTGCAAAAATTGTGCATAGGCTCAAGCAAAGTTCAAAATTAACGCTCTCATAGTAACGACATGGTATCCTCCTCATCAATCTCCTAGATAGGTGACAAACTATTACATCGAAAGTGAAAAAATGACAACACTTTAAACCTATTTCGGAACAACTCGACCATGGACTCAAATAACAAAACAGTAGTCTTAACAGGGTCAACAGGTGCGATCGGCACTGAACTTGTAAAACTGCTGGCGCAAGGCGGCTATAACCTGGTGCTGATCAACCGATCGCAGAAAAAATCCGCTGCTCAGCTTGCCCAACTCCGTGAATTATTTCCTGAACCGCGATTCGATGGATTGATTGCCGATCTGATGGACACAGATCAAATCAAGGATCTTATCAGCAAGATTGTCTCGACGTATTCTCAGATTGATGCACTTTATAATGTGTCGGGACTTTTGAGCGATCGGCGGATCATGAGCCCACAGGATGTTGAAGGTCATTTTGCCCTGAATACGCTGGCTCCATATATGTTAATTCAGGGGTTGAGATCTCAGCTATCTGCTGGAGCATCCGATGGCAATCAATCGGTGATCGTCAACTTTTCATCGAGTGCAATAAACGCCGTTAAGGAAATTGATGTGACGCAGCTTCGCAACCCGGACAAAATTGGTGGGCTGATGAATGCCTATGCCAAATCTAAACTGGCAGTGACAGCAGTTACCTGTTTACTAAAAGATGACCTGATGAAAGAGAATATTCTGATCTACTCCGTTGACCCTGGTGCGACCAAAAGCTCCATGACCAAAGAGAGTACAGGAATGCCTCCTCTCTTGCGCCTTTTAGCTCCCCTGCTATTCAAATCGCCCGATCGCCAGGCGATGAAAATTATCAAGGGGGTGGAAGCTGCGATGGCAGATGGAAAATCCGGTCTTTTTATTACCAATGGACAGCGAAAATCTATTCTCCCCCTTGCACTAGACAAAACATTTCAGAGTGATTTGCAAGCTTTACTCCAAGACCTGTCAATACTTTGAAGACACGCTATCGTAATGACGAGATTTACTCAAATCAGAAAATTAGGACAACGATGAATGGATATGAAGCTTTTTCGCAATGTTTCTACACTACTTGCAGTCTCTTTGTTATCTATGAAAGTTGTGTCGCCAGCTTGGGCAAATCTGCAGCCCCAAAAGGTGCAGGTTATCACCCAGGTAGACTCAGAAACTTCAGAGATTTCATCCCCTATAACTGTTGATGATATTCAGCAAATTAATCGTGAAGTTGAAGATTTGATTGATCAAGGAGATGTGGAGGGGGTTCTCCAGCACATGGCTCCCTTTATTATTTCTGAGACCATTACAGAGTCTTCCAATGGTTTTGAGTCAGTCTATGTTGAAGGCATTGAGCAGCATCGGGAAATATTAACCAATTTCTTCAATGAGGCTGAAGAGAACTTAGAGGCTCAGGAGGTTTCTGAGAGAGAGACTATCCGAGTGACTCCTGATGGCCAATTAGCTACCGTTGTGATCAGCACCGTCACTGAAGTCACTGCTGAAGATGAACTCCGGCTGGTTACCACTACCGACACGATTCGATTCGCTCGAGTTCAAGGTCAAATCAAAGTCATTTTCTACACGACTGATAGCCAAATTATCAGCCATGATCTCCAAGAGTGATCAATGACCTAATGAATAAAATTCAAGGAAAGATTCTAGTTATGAACTGCTTTCAAAAACCTGTGTCATGGGCGTTAACCTCTTTCTTAGGGGCCTGCCATCTCTTAACAAATGGGGCTTTCGCATATACTGGCGACAGTTTATCCTATGACGACTATTACAAACCGGCTGATATCTTTAGTTTCAGTCTCCATTCGGATGCTTTAACGAGTGCCATTCTCGACACCTTAAATCCTGATAACGACTATTCTTATCCGTCTCTATTTGCTCGTCGCCCTCCCCATGGGCCACCACCATCGCTACCGTCGCCATCACCGGGTCGTCCTCCTCATCGGTCTCCTAGACGTTAGTGGTACCGCCGCCACCGCCACGCCACTACAAACCATTAAATACAGACACTGCCATCAGTAGTTACCATGCTTTAGCTGAGCTGCTCGAAAGAATGGTGTATGCAGACGCAGTCGGCCTCGATACTTTCGGAATTGGGGAACACCACCGCAAAGAATTTCTGGATTCTGCCCCAGCTATCATTCTGGCTGCCAATGAAAACATGACTGTTAGGAGACATCACCATGGGACTTTTAGTGGATGGAGTTTGGCAAGACAAACAGTATGATACTGCCAGTACAGGAGGGCGTTTTGTTCGCAAAACCTCACAATTTCGTAACTGGATCACCCCTGACGGTAGCCCAGGACCAACAGGCACAAAAGGCTTCATAGCTGAATCTGGACGATACCACCTCTATGTGTCTTACGCGTGCCCCTGGGCACACCGCACACTAATTTTCCGAGTCCTTAAAGGATTGGAGGAGATGATCTCAGTGTCTGTGGTTCACTGGTTTATGGGAGAACAGGGTTGGACCTTTGCGTCTGGAGAAGGGGTGGTTGCTGACCCTATCGTTAACGCCCAATACTTACACGAGATTTATACCCATGCCGCTCCTCACTACACTGGGCGGGTAACAGTGCCAATTCTGTGGGACAAGCAAACTCAAACTATCGTCAACAATGAATCCTCAGAAATCATTCGCATTTTCAATAGTGCCTTTGATGATTTGGGAGCTAATCCAGGAGACTACTATCCTGAGTCCTTGCGAACAGAAATTGATACCCTGAACGAGCGCATTTACAATACAGTTAACAATGGCGTTTATAAAAGTGGTTTCGCGACCACCCAAGAAGCTTATGAAGAAGCGGTTACCTCTCTATTTGAAACACTTGATTTTTTAGAAGAGCGGCTCTCAAGTCGGCGTTATCTGATCGGTGAGCAGCTCACAGAAGCCGACTGGCGGTTATTTACAACACTGGTAAGACTTGATCAAGTGTATGTTGGCCACTTCAAATGCAATACTCGATGCCTTGTGGACTATCCCAATCTGTGGGCCTACGTGAGGGACTTATATCAGACTTCAGGTGTGGCTGAAACTGTTAATTTCAAGCACATCAAAAATCATTATTACCAAAGTCACACGACGATTAATCCTACAGGTATCGTGCCTGTAGGGCCGGAAGTTGACTTTATGGAACCTCATGCTCGGGAAGTTTCAGTCGAACTCTAGTGCTCAATTCTGTCTTAATACCCTAAAGAATGGAAGACGCAAGGGACGTCATTATTGTCGAGTTGTTCCAGTTGATGG
>JBCCRZ010000667.1:0-3676 GCA_039200855.1 Cyanobacteria bacterium P01_D01_bin.44
ATACATTGCCGAAGTTACTTTTCTATAGTGGCACGACTCTCTAGAGAGAGTATGGGAAAAATAACAGATCCAACTGAGCTTGATACATCATTCGCACCAGCTTCATCCCACAGATTTCGTTTTCGTTTTTGCTGAGGTTCTTGTATTGAGTGGGCAAACCGTTCCCCGCTATCAACGACGAAAGCTAGCTTGCAGCACTGCGGCTGTATCAGGATTATTCACCAGGGTTGTGGCCAGGTTAAACGGGCTATTGGCAATGTCACTGTCAATTTTTTGTTTAAGTTCGTCAGGGCTTTTGCCGTAGAAAACAACGCCGCGATTATGGGCAATCCAACGACTCGGCATGGTGGGGTCGTGTTGGAGGATGAGCCCTCGATAAGATTGAGATTGCATGGTGAGAATTCTAAACTGTGAACGAAGATCAGGAATGGCGTGAGCAGGTTGCTTTCAATCACTACACACCTGGTTGTATGCTTTTCGCTCACAAATCTTGTTTATCTTACTTTCCTCAAGAAAAAAGGTTATGGCAATCTATCTTGCGGTCCTGTCATTCAGAAATGCGATCGCAACTCCTTAGACTTTGCAGAGGTTGATGGGATGGTTGATTTTTTGTGATTGCACGCTGATGATTTTCAAATGGGTTGAAAGTGCGATCTCAATCTTAGAAGGCTTTCGAGCCAAGGCTGGAACCGCCAGCTTTTGCTCTTGCCGTTAGACTCCCTTCAGTATCATGAGACTCCCTTCGTATGGTCAAGCTGTAACCAGTAACGTTATAGGTTACAATTCGTGAATGATAGTCAGCTTTAAGCATCGGGGTTTAGAGCAGTTTTTTAAGTCAGGAACCACGCGAGGTATTCAGGCGAAACATGCCAAACGAATTCGGATGATTCTAGCCCGTCTCAATGCTGCAACTTCTCCGCAAGATATGAGTTTGCCTGGGTTAGTCCTTCATGAACTAGCGGGTAAGCGTAAAGGGACCTGGTCAGTGAGGGTATTTGGCAACTGGCGGATTACTTTTGTCTTCGACGGCGTTGATGCTTGTGATGTCGATCTTGAGGATTACCACTCATGAAAATGCATAATCCACCCCATCCTGGTGAAGTACTGAGGGAGCTTTGTATTGAGCCGTTAAATCTAACGGTGACTGAAACCGCTGAGGCGCTGGGCGTCAGTAGAAAAACCCTATCTGCCATCTTAAATGGCAGAGCAGGCATTAGTCCTGAAATGGCTATCAGGTTAGGTAAGGCTTTTGATACGTCTCCTGAAAGTTGGCTAAACCAGCAAATGCAATATGATCTGTGGCAAGCAGAGCAGACAGTTGGCGACATTGAGGTCAAGCGTTTATCAGTTGCTTAACTCACGAATGCATACGGATACTCAAAAAGCACTTATTGTTTAACTTATGCCTAGACCCGTAATGATTGCCGCTATTCCATTGTCTACTTATGAGGTTGCTGACTAGCTGCAATTTGAGATAACAACTGCTTCTCATCCATCGCAGGTTCCAGGCAAGACAATCCCTGACAGACCATACCGACAGCGCCCTCTGGCAGTTCAGACGACTGTTTAACGACTGCCGTGGGCAGAGATTGCTTCAATATCCCAGGTATTCGCGCTGCCGAGGTGCGTATCAAGGTGGCATGGCGAAACCAATCCAGCGCTTGAAACAGGCTGGGGCAGGCGCGGGTGGCTTTATCCATCACCACCGCAAACGACTTGAGGGTCTTTTCAGACTTATCCAAATACGTCAGGTCTTCGGCAAGCAAAAACAGGCGCACCAGATTGCTTGCAGCGACGCCATTGGCAGCGGGGGTTGCGCTGTCTTGATAGCTGCGTTCTCGAACAATCAAGCTATCGTCCAGGACGGCGTTGTAGTAACCGCTGGCGGCGTCGCTCCAGAGCAAGGTGTCAAATTCTGCCTGAAGGCTAACGGCCTTTTCAAGCCAGAAGGGAGCTGATTCTAAAGCCAGTGATCCATCTGCGCCCTGAAAATCAGGTGGAAATGCCTGTCTAGCCTGGTGCAGATCCAGAAGGGCCTTGATGAAGAGGGCATAATCTTCAGATTGGGCCGGGACTGCAGGTTTGCCTTCGTAGTTCAAACGATGCAAGCGCCCCTCAACCCACTGATTTTGCAAGATGAACTGGGCAGCTGTTGCCGCCATGATGAGGTAGTCAGCTTGCCCAAAGGCAGACGCGGCACGGGCCAAGCCAGAGATCATCAGACTGTTCCAGGCGACGATCATTTTGGTGTCGGTCACGGGCGGAATCCGCCCCGGCCAGTTTACTGTCTTAGCCGCGTCGGCATCAACGGCGGGGGCAAAGGTCGCTACTTGCTCTGGGCGAGCGCCATAGCGGGCAGCAAATAGCTTAGCCAAAGCCTCTGCGATAATGGAGCCGGGATCATCCAGCTCAAGCCGTTGCAGCACGTTGGCCCCTTCAAAGTTGCCGTCCGAGGTCACTGTGAAATACAGCTTCAGCTCTTCCAGCTCAAGCGCTG
The DNA here is from genome assembly GCA_039200855.1 of Cyanobacteria bacterium P01_D01_bin.44. Lineage (GTDB taxonomy): Bacteria > Cyanobacteriota > Cyanobacteriia > Phormidesmidales > Phormidesmidaceae > SIO4C1. The sequence continues at coordinate 2,498 of JBCCRZ010000667.1, forward strand.
TGAGCAGGTTCTGCAACTCTGCGCTATGCCACACGTAAAACGCACCTTCCTCTGGCTCAGCGTCCTCTGAGGTAATAAAGCTATCCGCATCTTGAGCCGCGTAAAAGTAGCCCTGGGCGTCAAACATTTCTCGCTTGAGCCAGTCAACGGTACCTGCAACAGCCTGCTCAAAGACGGCTTCCTGTTCTCCCAGGCTCCAGATATCGGCCAGAAATTCCATAATCAGGCCATTGTCATAGAGCATTTTTTCAAAATGAGGCACCGTCCAGGTTGGATCCACGGTGTAGCGATGAAAACCACCCCCGACATGGTCGTAAATACCGCCCAGGGATAGGTCAATAGCCCGCTGCCGACAAATTTGGCGGGCATCTAATTCATCGGTGGGGTCTAACCATCGCACCCCGTGCAACGCTGTCATGGCGTAGGGCATCATCGGAAAACAGGTGCCTTGTCCTGAGGGGATGAGGATTTTAGCGCTGGCGGTGAGCCCCCGTTGCAGCAATTCGTCGCTGAGGTTGTCGGAGGCGGGCAACAGTGCTGACTGCTGCAAACCCTCGGCAATTTGAGCTTTGACCGAACCCATTCTCTCTTGGTCGGTATCGTAGAGGTTGCGCAGGGTTTGCAAAATCTGTAGAAAGCCGGGTCTGCCGTAGCGGGGCTCGACTGGGAAATAGGTGCCGCCGTAAAAGGGCACCAAATCGTCGGGGGCCAAAAATATATTTAGGGGCCAGCCGCCCTGACCTACCATCATTTGCAGGGCCTGCATATAGATACTGTCAAGGTCGGGGCGTTCTTCGCGATCGACTTTGATGGGTAGAAAGTTGGCGTTCATGTAGGCTGCGATCGCACCGTCTGAAAACGCCTCGCCCTCCATCACCGTGCACCAATGGCAGCTGGAATAGCCGATCGACAGGAAAATCGGTTTGTTATCTTGTCGTGCGGTAGCTAATGCTTCATCACACCAGGGCCACCAGTCGATGGGATTCTCCGCATGCTTGCGTAGATAGAGGCTCTGACTTTGGGCCAAACGATTTGTCATGGGGGCTTTTGACCTTAAACGATGATTGCTCAGTTGCGTAGATGCCTGAGCATCTTCTCAAAAGGGTTTATCAGGGTTATAGACGCTTAAAGTCTATCGCAGCCCCTGACTTGATATGTCCAGAGTTATGTCTATCGTCA